>DATLIL010001209.1:0-22469 GCA_035539475.1 Polyangiaceae bacterium | reverse complement strand
GTCTCGATCTGCGTGCCCGTGTAGCCCGCAGCGCTCTCCGCCTGCAGCTTGCTGCCGACGCCAGCGCCGGGGCCGGAGCAGGCCGTGCAGGGCCCGCCGCAGTCCACGCCGGTCTCGAACCAGTTCATCGGATCGAAGCTGTCCTGCACGCCGTTGCTGCAGGTCGGGCAGGCGCCGCAGGGCCCGCCGCAGTCGATGCCCGTCTCGCCCTGGTTCTTGACGTAGTCGGTGCAGGAGGCGGCGCTGGCCTTGACCAGTCGTACCCAGTTCAGGTTCTGGCCCGCCGTCGTGGCCTGCCACTGGATGGTGTGGTTGCCGGCCGTGAGGTGGAACGAGTTGGTCGAGTTCGTGGCCCAGGTCTGCCAGCCGCCGGTGTTGGGCAGGTTGCCCGAAGCCACCTGCGTGCCGTCGACGCGGACGCGGAAACCAGCGGCGGCGCCGCCGTTGTTGATGGCGTTCCGTTGCTCGAGCTTCCAGTCGGCCTCGGCCGGGACGTTGATGTCCCACTGCACCCAGTCACCCGTGCCGTCGGGCAGGGAGTCGATCCAGCCCATGTTCTGCCCGCCTTCGCTGCAGTTCTCGGCCGTCATACCCGACTGGGCGTGGTTGGTCTCGGCTTCGAGCTTGGTCGCCGAGTTGGGGTCCGTGGTGTTGGCGATGTTGATGCGCGGGAGCGCGGTACTCCAGTTGAAGCTCTCGACCTTGATGTAGTCGATCAGCACCGACTTGTCGTCGCCGGAGAAGGCGCCCCAGTTGACCGTTCCGCCGAGCGCGCCGCCGGCGGCGCCGTTGATGATCCAGAACAGCGGGGTCTCGAACTTCAGACCCTGGATGTTGTGCTCGGGGCCGTACTGCACGCCGTCATAGTAGAAGCGTGCCTTGGTGGTCTCGAGCTCCATCGAGTACGTGTGGTAGTCGTTGTTCGCGATGCTGTCGTTGAAGATCTCGGAGCCGAGCGTGTTCTCGACGCTCTGCGGGACGCAGTAGCCGTTGCGGTAGTGCATGCTCGACTTGTTGTGGTTCGGGCCCCAGGCCTGACCCCAACCGCCGAGGCTGCCCTGCTCGTAGAGGTCGATCTCGTGCGCGCGCTCGCAGGGCCAGGGCGCGTTGTCACCGTCGCCGATGATCGGCGCCTCGGCGATGTCGCGCTGCAGGAACCACACCGCCGGCCACCAGCCGCCGCCCTGCGTGTTGGTGGACGAATACTTGCGGATGCGGACGGTGGCCTTGACGCCGTAGCTCGACGTCGGCCCGAACTCCATCAAGCGCTTGGAGTTGAGGCGCCCGGAGTGGATCTTGCCGGCGCCGTCGTTGTGCGCGCGCAGCCACAGCGCGTTGGAAGCGCCCTTGTCGACGTCGTTGACGTTGCAGAAGGACCAGTTGTTGTAGTCGTCCTCCACACCCGTCGCGCTGTTGGCCGTGCCGAGGTTGGTGTTGTTGCCGGGCGGATCGTAGTTGTCCGGGCAAACCTTGCGGCCGTACTCCTGGATCTCGTTGTTCGGCTTGAAGTTCTGCTGGATGTACCACTTCTTGCCGCTGCCGACCGGGCTGCCGGTGGTCGCGCTCAGCGTGTCGAACTGATCTTCGAACAGCGTGCCGGTGATGGTGATGCCCTGCGACACCGTGGCCGTCGAATCAGCCTCGTCCCGCGCTTCCCACGGCTCGAGCTTGACGCGGCCGTCAGTCGTGTTGCAGCCGACCAGGGTGCCGACTCCGCCGAGGAGCAGGAGCGCGCCGGCGCGGCGCAGGAGCAGACGGGGACGAGCGTTGGTGTGCGTGGTCTCGGGTGCGATTCGGGAGTCTTTGATTTGCATATGTCCTCGGCGTTGAGCGCGAGGTCCTTCGCAAGTCGTGTGCCGAATCTGCGTTGTGCAGCGCCTTCATGAAAACTTCGTGAAAACGCCGAATGCGGCCGAAGTGCGCGCGCAGCGCAGCCCGTCGCCATGCGCGAGTTGTGCACCGGCTTGCGCAACGCGCGCTCGCAAGGGCGCGTCCCGACGTGAGACTTATTCGGGAGCGGCGTTGCCGCGCGGTACTTCGCTTGCGGCCATGTACGGCACGCCAGTGACCCAGTCCGCGGCACGCTTCGCACGCCAGCCGATGTAGGCGGCGTTGAAGCGCAAGATCTCTCGCGGATCGAGGTACGGGTTCTTGGTGTTGCCGAGCTCGGCGAGCACCAGAATGAGCTCCGCGACGCTGACCGGGCAGCCTTCGAGGCGCAGGTAGGGTAGGTGCTTGGCGGCGCGGATACGCTTCAGCACGTCGACCATCTTGGCGTAGATGTCGTCGTGCTTCGCCGCTTCGGGCGCGAGCGTCGAGCGATCCTTGTACAGGTTCTCGATCTTCACGAGCTCCTGTCCGACGTGGCCCTCGAACGTGCAGCAGTCACCGACGAAGATGACCTTCTCACCGTAAGACACGTCGAGCTCGCCCTTGTAGTTGCCGAAGACGAAATGCAGGCGTGGCATCTTCTCGTCCGTGCGCTGGTCGTACAGGCGCAGCACCTCGATTGCCTCTTCGAACGCGCCGGGGCAGCCGCCCCAGCAGTAGCCGTTCGGATCTGGCACCGGCGGTGGGCCCGCGTAGGCCGAGATGCGCGAGCCCTCGAAGTACTTTTCGACGCGCACCAGGCCGACGCGGAAGCCCTGCGCCCGCTCGCGCGCCTCTTCCAGGCTGACGTCGCCGGCGAGCTCGATATCGGCCTCTGCCAGCGGTCCGAAGCCGTCCTCGTGCGAGAGCCGGATGTGCTCGATGTCGTACGGGTCCTGAGCGATGATGCGGCAGCAGACGGCGTCGGCGGCGACCTGGTTGTTGCTCATGATCACCAGGCCCAGATCACGCGGGATGGGCGTGAGCATGCGGCTCTCGCCGGCGGTGATGCAGTCGATGGCGACGAACTCGGGCTGGATCACGTGCTGCAGGTCGGCGACCTTGCGATTGAGCGCGTGGTCGTGGTCGATCAAGCGGTGGCGGTCGTCCTGAATGCCGATGTAGTTCTTCAGGCAGAAGGTGACGGTCGTCCAGGGATGAGACTTGAACTTGGGACAGTTGACGAAGAAGTCTGCGCGCGCGACCGGCTCCGGTACGTAGATGTAGTCGCGCAGGCGTTTGGCGTGCGTGAGCGGCACACGAACCTGCTGCACCTCGTCGAAGAGGTGACGCGTTGCGCCCACACGTTCGATCACCTCGTCGAAGCCAGACTCCTTGAACACGTAGCGTGAGGGGATGGTGATGCCGCAGCGCTCGCCGACGCCGAGCTCCGTCATCCGACCTCGGTCCCGATCCTTGAGCGCGAGCAGTACGCCCTCGCCGAACTCCGGGCGGGTGTGGGCGTGGCGGAACATCTGTCCGGCCACCACCAGGTTGGGCTTGACCAGGGTCCGCCCGCGGGGCTCGATGCCGAGCTCGGTCAGCGCCTCGCGCACGACGACGCGGATGCGCTCAGCGTCGTACTCGCGGACGCTCCGGATGATCACCTTGGCGCGCTGCGAGGGCTTCATTCCTCAGAAAACTAGCACGAAGACAGGGCCCTGGGCCGGGCTCGGTGCTAGGCTGCGCCGCCCTCATGAACCTGGTCGCGCTGCGCAATCCCTCGAAAAAGCCGGCTGCTTCGCCGCGTTTTCTGCCGACCACACGTGCCGAGATGGCCGAGCGCGGCTGGGACGAGCTCGACATCCTGATCGTGACGGGCGACGCCTACGTCGACCACCCGGCGTTCGGGCCCGTCTTGATCGCGCGCTTTCTGGAGGGGCGAGGCTACCGCGTGGGGATCGTCGCGCAGCCCGACTGGCGTAACCCCGACGACCTCTTGCGCATGGGCCGGCCGCGCCTCTACGTGGGCGTGAGCGCCGGCAACCTGGACTCGATGCTGAACAAGCTCACGGCGCAGAAGAAGGTGCGATCGGAGGATCAGTACTCGCCGGGTGGGCGCACGGGCATGCGACCGAACCGCGCCACGACGGTGTATTCGAACCTCTGTCGCCAGGCCTTTCCCGGGCTGCCGATCGTGCTCGGTGGCATCGAGGCGTCGCTGCGCCGCATCGCGCACTTCGACTACTGGTCCGACAGCGTGAAGCGCTCGATCCTGCTCGACGCCAAGGCGGACCTCCTGGTCTTTGGCATGGGCGAGCGCGCAGCCTGGGAGATCGCGCGGCGGCTCGACGCCGGCGAACCGGTCAGCGCGCTCACGGACGTGCGCGGCACGGCGCACGTGAAGAACCATCCTCGCGACTGGCAGCCGCTGCTCGCTGACGCCAGCCAGCGCGTGGGCGACGGCAAGCTCGTGGTCCTGCCGTCGTACGACGAGGTGAGCCGCGACAAGAAGGCCTTTGCGCGCATGTCGCGCGCGCTGCAGTACGAGACCAACCCGCGTAACGCGCGGCCGCTGTTGCAGGTCCACGGCGAACAGGCGGTCTACTTCAATGCCCCTGCGCTGCCGCTCGAAGAGGGCGAGATGGACGGCCTCTACGATCTGCCGTTCGCGCGCGTGCCGCACCCGGCCTACGGCGGGGAACGCATCCCGGCCTACGACACCGTCAAGGAGTCAATCGTCACCATGCGCGGCTGCTTCGGCGGCTGCACGTTTTGCAGCATCACCGAGCACGAGGGCAGGGTGATCCAGAGCCGCTCCAAGAACAGCGTGCTCTCGGAAGTGCGCAAGCTCTCACGTATGGAGGGCTTTTCGGGAGTCATCTCGGACGTCGGCGGCCCGACGGCGAACATGTACCAGATGAGCTGCAAGGACGAGCAGACCGAGGCTTCCTGCCGGCGCCTGTCGTGCGTGCACCCGACCATCTGCAAGAACCTGAAGACTGATCACGCCCCCCTGATCGATCTCCTGAGCCAGGTGCGCAAGCAGCAGGGCATCAAGAAGGTCTTCGTGGCGTCGGGTATTCGCTACGACCTGGCCGAGCGCAGCCCCGAGTTCATCCGCGAGCTCGCCCAGCACTACACCGGCGGGCAGCTGTCGGTGGCGCCCGAGCACAACGACGACAACGTGCTCAAGCGCATGAAAAAGCCCGGCATCGGCAGCTACGAGCGCTTTGCAGAGAGCTTTTGCCAGGCCAGCGAGCAAGCCGGCAAGGAGCAGTTCCTGGTGCCGTACTTCATCAGCGGCCACCCTGGCTCGACCCTGGCCGACACCGTGGAGCTCGCGCTGTATCTGAAAAAGAACGGCATGCGGCCGCGGCAGGTGCAGGACTTCATCCCCACACCGATGTCGATCGCCACGACCATGTACTACACCGGCATCGACCCGCTGCACGACGAGCCCGTGTACGTGGCGCGCGATCTGCGCGAGAAGCGCATGATGAAGGCCCTCATCCAGTACTGGGATGCCAAGCAGCACGATCTGGCGCGGCAGGCCCTGCGCAAGCTGGGCCGCAAGGACCTGATCGGGCGCGGCCAGCACTGTCTGGTGCCCGCCGAGTGGCAGGACAGTGTGCCGTCAGCCCCCGCGAAGAAGCCACCGCCCCGCCTAACACCGCGCCGGCGCTAGCCCTCGATCTCGCCCAGAGTCAGCTTGATCCGCCGGCGGCGGGCCAGGAGGTAGAACAGCTTGCCGTCGAAGAAGCGCTGCATCGTCTTGCGCGAGATGGCGCCGTTCGGGCCCTTCTTACAGTCGGATGCGAGACAGAAGAGGACGCGCACCTCGAGCATCGCGAAGGATTTGCTGAGAAACGACCCAGCCAAGCCGAACGGCCTGTCGGGATCGCCTCGCCACTCCAGTACCTTCACGAGCTCCTCTTCGGTGACACGATCGCGAGGCTCGGCGCTGCGCGCGAAGATGTCGTCGAAGCGGCGCTGCACGAAGGCCCCGTCCTCGTCGAAGGTGTCGGTGTCGAAGGGGTGCTTGCCGCGATGGATGTTCTTCACCTCGATCTCGAGGGAGAAGCGGCCTCGCGTCAGGTAGCCGAGGAAGCCGTTGACGAGGAGGGAGAAGAACAGGGCCAGGGGCGCCGGCAGTCCGAGATCCCCGAGCCGGGCGCGCGTTTCTGCAATGGTCACGAAACCATCGCCGTTGGCGTCGAAAAAACCAGCGTGACGCTCGAGAGCGGTCGGACGGATCAGCGTTCCCATGACAGCGGAAGGCCGGGAGCTTACACACTTTGGCGGCTTCGGGTAACGTGGCTCTTCCGTGGCTTCGGCGAAGCGCGTGACCAGTGAGTTCTCCGGCACTCAGCGCTTTGCGCTCGAGGGGCGCCTGGGCGAGGGCGGCATGGGTGTCGTCTATCGCTGCCGTGATCGAGAGACCGGCGCGGTCGTGGCACTGAAGACCATGACCCACCTCGAGCCGGCCGGCCTGCTGCGCTTCAAGAACGAGTTCCGCGCGCTGGCCGACATCGTCCACCCCAACGTGGTCCAGCTGTACGAGCTCGTCTCCGACGGCTCGCTCTGGTTCTTCACGATGGAGCTCATCGAAGGCGTCGATTTCGTCACCCACGTTCAGGACGTCGATCGCGAGCTCATCAGCGGCGCGATCACGCGCGAGGGACGCACGGCGAGCTGGGCCACGAGCGCCGCCACCCTCGACGCGACCTCGCTGGCCGACGCCGCTTCGCCGCCCACGAAGGTCAGCGCGCGACGTCCGCTGGCCTGGCTGTGCAACGTCGAGCGGCTGAGGCCGGCATTACGCCAGCTCGCCCTGGGTGCGGCCGCGATTCACGCCGCCGGCAAGTTGCACCGTGACCTCAAGCCGTCGAACGTCATGGTGACGAGGGAGGGGCGCGTGGTGCTGCTCGACTTCGGCGTGGTGGCCGAGCTCGGCCCGCGCGGGCACGGCCGGATCGAAGAGCATATTTTCGGCACGCCGGCCTACATGGCGCCGGAGCAGGCCGTCGGCGTCGGCGTCAAGCCCGCGGCCGACTGGTACGCGATCGGCGTCATGGCCTACGAGGCCCTCACCGGGCAGCTGCCCTTCGATGGGTCTGCGCAAGACGTCCTCGTGGCCAAGCAGAGCTCGCTGCCGGCGCCGCCTTCGCAGCTCGCGAGCGGCGTGCCACAGGATCTCGACGAGCTGGTCATGCGCCTGCTCCAGCCCGATCCCGACGATCGGCCCGGGTACCGCGAGATCCTTTCCAGGCTGGAGAGCGGGACCACGAAGACGCCGTCGTTGATCACGACCTCCAGTCAAGCCAAGTTCGTCGGCCGCGAGCGCGAGCTCGGACAGCTGTCCGCCGCCTATGACGCGGCCGCCGGCGGAGCAGCCACACTGGCGCTCCTGTCGGGCCCGTCGGGCATGGGCAAGTCGGCGCTGGCGCAGCGCTTCCTGTCGGGGATCGCGGATGAGCAGGGCGTCGTCACCCTGGCCGGACGCTGCTTCGAGCGCGAGGCGCTGCCCTACAAGGGCATGGACAGCGTGATCGACGAGCTCAGCCGCTTCCTGATGCGGTCACGGCCGCGTGACGTCGAGCGCTGGGTTCCGCGCGGCGTCGAGGCTCTCGCCCGCGTCTTTCCGGTGCTGCGCGGGGTGCGCGCCATCGACAAAGCGCCGTCCGGGTTCGTCGATCTGCAGGAGCCGATCGAGATCCGGCGCCGCGCATTCGCCGCGCTGCGCCAGCTCCTCGGCGCGATCAGCGAAGACTATCCGCTGGTGGTGCACATCGACGACGTGCAATGGAGCGACGTCGACACGACCTCGCTGCTCGAAGAGCTGCTGCGTTCTCCCGAGGCACCGCCGGTGCTCTGGCTGTGTACGTTCCGCGAGGAGGCGCGAGGCACGAGCCAGGCGGTGGAGGCGCTCTTCCGGCTGGGCAAGCGCGCCACGTCGTTCTCGGAGATCCGACTCGGCGAGCTCTCGGACGTCGATGCCCAGGAGCTCTGCCGTGAGGCCCTGGGCCAGAGCTCCGACATCGAGGCCGTCAGCGCCATCGTCGACGAGGCCAAGGGTATGCCCTTCTTTCTGGCCGAGCTCGTGCAGCGCGAGCGAGAGCGACGCAGCAGCGGCGAGTCCGAACAACCGATGCGCCGCGGGCTGGCGCTCGAGGCGATGATCACCGAGCGCATCGCGGGGTTGCCCGACGACGCACGCGCGCTGCTCGAGGTGCTGGCCGTGGCGGGCCGGCCGCTCGCCTACGGAACGGCGGAAGCCATCGCGCTCGGTAGCGGGCGAGCCAGTCCCGACGGCGTGGCGGCGGCGCGTTCGCAGCTGCGCGCGGCGCGCCTGGTGCGCAGCTACCGCGGCGGCGCCGACGAGCTCGCCGAGCCCTACCACGCCAAGATCCGCGAGAGCGCTCTCGGACGGCTGGGCACGAGCGAGCGTCGGGACTGGCACGGCTCCATCGCGACCGTGCTCGAGAGTCGTGAGGCCGACGCCGAGGCGCTGGTCGAACATTACCTGGCCGCAGAGAAGCCCGCGGACGCGCGGCGTTTCGTGCTCAGGGCGGCGGATTCGGCGAGCTCGAGCCTGGCCTTCTTGCGTGCAGCGCGCCTGTACCAGCTGGCGCTCGAGCTCCGCGCCGACGCGCCGCGCGGGCTCGTGCTGCGCAAGCGCGCTGACGCGCTCGTCAGCGCCGGTCGCGGTTCCGACGGCGCCGACGCCTATCTCGAGGCGGCTCGCGAGCCCTCGAGCGACGCGGTCGATCTGCGGCGGCTGGCGGCGGAGCACTACCTGAAGTGCGGGCGCGATGTGCGGGGCCTCCTGGTACTGAAGGACGTGCTCGGCGACGTCGGGCTGTCGTATCCGGAGTCACCGCTCGGCGCGGTCGGTACGCTGCTCTGGAATCGCGGGCGCCTGCGCTATCGCCCGCTGTCGTTTCGCGAGCGCGGCGCCGACGCCTGCAGCCCGGCGGAGCTGGCTCGCGTGGACGTCGCCTTCTCGGCGACGGCGGGCCTGTCCATGATCGACGTCGTGCGTGGGGCCAGCTTCGGTGCGCAGCATCTGCTCCTGGCGCTGGAGGTCGGTGAGCCGCGGCGGCTCTGCCGCGCACTGGCCTACGAGGCCGGCAACGTCGCTGCGGCGGGCGGGAGCTCGCGCGATCGAGTCGAGCGTATGGTGCGCACGGCCGAGGATCTGGCGGCGCGCAGCGGGGACCCTGCCGGTCTGGCCATGGCCCGCGTCGCGGCCGGCATGGTGCGCGTCTTCTCGGGTGAATGGCGCAGCTCGCAGCGCGTGCTCGAAGAAGCCGAGACGATCTTGCGCGAAAAGTGCCGCGGCGTGACCTTCGAGCTGACGAACACGCTGGCCTGGATCTGCAACGCCCTCATCCTGTGTGGCGAGCTCAAGCAGGCAGCGACGCGGGTGCCGCAGATCTTGCAGGAGGCGCGCGAACGCGACGATCGCTACGCGCTCATGCACATGACGTATCCAGCGTGCATCACCCGCCTGGCCGCCGGCGACGTCGAGGGCGCCTGGGCCATCGCCAGCGACGACGCGCCGTTCAAGGCTCTGGAGGGGACGCAGTTCACGGGCGGCCACTGGGGCGCCCTGATCTCGAGCATCTCCGTGCATCGCTATCAGGGAGCGGGCGAGCGGGCCTGGCGCCACCTGCTGGAGCAGTGGCCCCGGCTATCGGGGTCGCAATACCTGCGGGTGGAACTGATGCGCGTCTTCTCCTGGTTCGAGCGGGGCCTGACGGCGCTGTCGGCCGCCGAGTCGGCCAGTTTCGCGTCCCGCGGCGAGCTCTTGGCCGAGGCCGACCGCTGCGCGGAACGTCTGGCGAAGGAACGTCCCGGGTACGCGGCCGCCATGCGCGCGCACATCGCCGGTTGCGCGGCAGCCTTGCGCGGAGCGCGCCAGGAAGCGGTGGCCGAGCTCGGCAGCGCGCATCGCGGCCTCTTGGCCGCCGACATGGGCTACCTCGCAGCCTGCGCAGCGGCTAGGCTCGGCGGCCTCCTCGGTGGTACCGAGGGCAAGGACCTGCGGGAGGAATGCCGCGCGATGTTCGAGCGTCAGGGAGTGATCGACCACGAACGCTGTCTCATGATGAGCGCTCCAGGTTTTGGACCGCCGTTGACGGGGCAAAGCAGCAGCGTGCGGGGCGCGGCGTGAGCGCGCCGGTGCACCAGCAGGCGCTCACGGTGGTAGCCGTCGTTCGCGACGGGCGCGGACCCGCCCTGGACGTCCTGCTCAGAGACACGCGCAAGGCCATGCAGCGTGCGCTGCAGGGCGTCAGCAGTCTGCACTTCGCGCGCTTCGTCGTGCTGCCGCCCACCGAGGCGGGCGGCGCTCATTCACTGGCGATCGAGACGAACTTCGATGGCGAGCTCGAGCCCCACCTGGGCGAGCTCTGGCAGCACGTCGGCCACCTGCTGAAGCCCTGCCTCTCACATTGCCGGGACTGGAACGGCTCCGACGACGCCGAGGCGTTCCAGCGCTTCGTCTCCGTGAACAGCGAGCGAGCGCGAGCCTATTACGTGGCCCACCCCGGCCTGACCGTGCCGCGCATCCAGGCCGACGCGCGGCTCAGGCTCGCCATTCACGACTTCCTCGACCGGCGCTGCCCTGACTTCACGGGCAAGCCGGCGCTCGCGCTGGCGCACGCGCTGAAGGCGCACGTGCACGAGCTGATGCAACAGGGCGCGCAGTTCGATCTCGTCAGGGTCGATCGCGGGCTCTCCAGCAAGGAGGGCGGCTTCTGGGCCGTCGCCATGCTCTACCCCGTCGAGCTCGTGCTGCGCATGTTGCGCGGTCTGGGTGTGGAGCTCAGGGACTGGCTAGCGGCGCGGCGGGACCCGCCCCAGCTCTACACGCCGGAGATCCGCCAGCGGCTCGACGAGATCGGTCGCCACGAAGATCGCCTGGACCAGAACGGGCTGACGCACCTCGTGCCGATCAAGGCCGGCGCCTTCCGCATGGCCACGCTGAAGTTCGCGCTGCGCATCGCCCAGGAGATGGGTGAGCGCGGCGGGCGTACCGGGCGGCTAGGGGAGCTCGACACCATCCATTTCGCGCGCTGGGTGATCCTCGACGACGGGCGGCTCTTGTTCTTCAGCAACTACGACGGCAGCTGGGAAGCATACCTGGGCGATTTCATCGATCGCGCCTGGGCGGGCCTGACCATGATCTGGAGCAATACGCTGCATTTTCCCACCACCTTCGGGCTCTTCTTCTTGGGTGCCCGCGACGAGGAGCGCTTCAAGCGCTGGACTCGCGCCTATCAGTTCCCGACGCAGATCTGGTACAGCGCGTACCCGTCGCTCAGCGTGGCCGAAGTGATCGGCAACGCCGAGATCCGCGAAATCCTGGCGCAGGAGCTTACCGAGAGCAGCGCCGCTCGGCTCTGCCGGCTGGTGTGAGGAGAAGCCATGGCGATGGAGCTATCGGACATTCAGGGCCTGGTTTTCTACGGCTACGCGCGTCAGCCGTTCGCTCGCTACTACATGATCACTTTCGGCGACGAGGCCGATCCCCGCGACTGGCTCTCGCGGCTGATGCACCGTGTCAGCAGCGCCGACGGCGGTGAGCGCAGCGATAGCGTGCGTATCAACGTGGCCTTCAGCGCCAGCGGCCTTTCCGGCCTGGGCCTCGACGAAGAGGCACTGACCTCCTTTCCCCGGGAGTTCGTGCAGGGCATGGCACATCCGGAGCGCAGCATCGCGCTCGGCGACTACGGCGACGACGCGCCCGAGGGCTGGGAATTCGGCGGCGGGCAGGGGCCACGCATCGATGCGCTGCTCATGCTCTACTGCCCGAGCCAGAGCGAGCTCGGCGAGCGGCACGCCGAGGTGGTGGAGTCGCTCGAGCGCCACGGTCTGACCTACGTGGCTCAAGACGCCGAGATCCCGGCGGACGGCCGCGAGCATTTCGGTTTCGCAGACGGGCTGACCAACCCGGTGGTCAAGGGTGGCCCGATCAAGCCCGACAAGAACCGCTTCGACCCGCCGATCCGTCCGGGCGAGGTCCTGCTCGGCCACAAGAACGCCTACGGCAAGCTGCCCTTCAGCCCGCACGCGCCGATGAAGCGCTCGACGCGCGATCTGCCGCCGCGCTGCGAGGGAGGTCGAGCAGTCGACCTCGGCTTCAACGGCAGCTACCTGGTGGTGCGCAAGCTCGAGCAAGACGTCAGCGGCTTCTGGAGCTTCGCCGAGGAGCAGGCACGCAAGGCAGGCGCCAGCGACGCCAAGGCTTGGTCCAAGTATTTCGCGGCGCGCCTCGTCGGGCGCTGGCCGAACGGCATGCCGCTCGTGCACGCGCCCGAGAACGAAGACCCCGTGCGCCTGGCCAACGAGTTTGGTTACCGCGAGCTCGATCCGCACGGCCTGCGCTGCCCGATGGGGGCGCACATCCGGCGCAGCAACCCGCGCGACTCGATGGGCGACGACGGTGACACGTCGCTGGGCCGCTCCAACCTGCATCGCATCATGCGGCGCGGGCGCGTCTACAGCGAAGCGAACGGACGCAAGGGTTTGATGTTCATGGCGCTGAACGCCAACCTGCGGCGCCAGTTCGAGTTCATTCAGCAGACCTGGATCAACAACCCCAAGTTCGGCGGGCTGTGCGCCGAACGCGATCCTCTGGTCGGGCGCTACCCTTACGACATCGAAGGTGAGCGCTTGCAGCGCGTCTTCACCCGCGCGTTGTTGCCCGCGCGGGAGCGCTGCGTGGGGCTGCCGAGCTTCGTGCGCGTGCGCGGCGGCGGCTACTTCTTCTTGCCCAGCCTGCGTGCGCTCTCGTACCTGGCCGAGGCATGAGCCGCGGCGGCCTCTCTCAGCTGGCTGATCGGATCGTGGTCGTCACCGGCGCCGCCAGCGGCATCGGCTCGGCGACTGCGCTGGCTTTCGCGCGCGAAGGCTCGGCGCTGGCCCTCTGCGACGTCGACGCCGAGCGTCTGGAGCAGACGGCCGCCACGGCCCGCACCGCCGGTGCCGCTCGCGTTTTCAGCGAGGTCGTCGACGTGGGCCAGGCGCCGGCGATGGAACGCTTCGCGGCACGAGTGATGACGGAAGTCGGTGTGCCGGACGTCCTGGTCAACAACGCGGGCGTCGCGCTGATGGGCGGCTTCCTGCACACGTCGCTCGAGGACTGGAAATGGATCACCGACACGAACCTCTGGGGTGTCGTGCATGGCTGCCACTTCTTTCTCCCGGCGATGGTACGGCGTGGGCGAGGGGGCCACGTCGTCAACGTGGCGTCGGCGGCGGGCTTCCTGAACTCCGAGGCGCTCTGCGCCTACGGCACGACCAAGTACGCGGTGGTGGGGCTGTCCGAAGCCCTGCGTGACGAGCTCGACGCGCACGGGATCGGCGTGAGCGTCGTCTGCCCGGGCTTCGTCAACACGCCGATCGTGAAGTCGATGCGGGTGCGTGGGGAGAGGGAGCCCGACGCCGTGCGCGAGCGAGTGGCCGCCTGGTACCGCAAGAGAAACTTCGCGCCGGAAGACGTGGCTCGCGCCGTGCTCGACGCCGTACGGCGCGATCGACCCTTCGTCCCTGTGGCGCCCGAAGCTTGGGGTCTGTACGCGCTCAAGCGCGTCATGCCGCAACAGCTGCCACGCCTGCTCAGGCGTTTCGGCGGTCGATTCGGCCCGGAGCGGCCACGGTGAGCGGGAACGGCGAGATTCGTCACTACTGGCACGACTGCGGCGGCGTTCGGCTGCACGTGGCCGAGGCGGGGCAGGGCCCGACGGTGCTCTTGCTCCACGGTTTCCCGGAGCTGTGGATCGCCTGGCGCAAGCTGATGCTCGGCCTCGCCCGCCGTGGCTACCGCGCCATCGCGCCCGATCTGCGTGGCTATGGCGCGTCGGACAAGCCGCGTGGTGTGGGCGCCTACCGAGTGGCCGCGCTGCTCGACGATGTACGCAGGCTGGTGAAGGACCTCTGTCACGGGCGCACCGCGGTCGTGGCGCACGACTGGGGTGGTACTCTGGCGTACTGCCTCGCCAGCGAGAGTCCGGACCTGGTGTCGTCGCTCAGCATACTGAACGCGGCACACCCCTCGCGCCTGAACGCGATGCTGCTCACGAGCGGTCAGGCCCTTCGCTCCTGGTACATCTTTGCGTTCCAGCTTCCGGTTCTTCCGGAGCTCTTACTGAAGCAGCGAGAGGTCCTCTCTCGCGTCCTGCGCGGGTCGGCCGCCCGTCCTGAGTGCTTCAGTGACGACGACATTCTCGCGTATCACGGTGCGATGCTCGTCCCGCGCGCGGCCGAGAGCGTGGTGAACTACTACCGCGCGAGCTTTCGCTGGCCCGTGCGCGCAGAACGAGTCGTCGAAGCCCCGACCCTGGTGATCTGGGGCCAGGCGGATCCTGCGCTGGATCTTCGACTGCTCGACGGGCTCGCGCAGCACGTCCCACGATTGCGCGTCGAGCACGTCGCCGGCGCCGGCCATTTCGTTCAACACGAGCAGCCCGAAGCCGTCGAGCGCCTGATCGCCGAGCACCTGTCTGAGCACCCGCCGACGCATGTAGGTTGATGGAGGCAGTGCGGGGCAGGGAAGCAGCGCAAATCCGCGAGCCCGGCCGGGAAAATGTCTGATAGCCTGAATTTCCTTTAGCCGACCATGTCCTCGATCCCTCCGAAAGCGGAAGGTCGTCGGCGGCCAGTGAGCGCCCTGGCGCTCAAGCTGTGGGAAGCCGCCGAGGCATTGGACCAACGGTTGGACGATCCAGCCGGGGTGCTGGACCTTCTTGTAAGCGCTGTAGCCAAGGGCGAGCAGCCGACCGAACCGTGGCAGCGTTTGCACGACGCCGCGGTCAAATACGATCGCGTCGCCGATCTGGCGTTCGCTTACGAGGGGACGGCCTCCGACAAGCGCATCAAGCTGATGCCGCCGGAGCAGCAAGCCTACGTTCACCTGCAGGCGGCGACCTTCTTCAACGAGGCCTTCGGCGATCGTGAAGGTGCGGCGGCGGCGGCCGAGAGGGCGCTCGTGGCGGTGCCCGGCCACAGCACGGCGTTTGCCTTGCTCGAGCGCTTGCTCACGAACACCGATGGTGCCCCGCGTCTGGCTCAGCACTACGCGGACGCCAGCCACCGCGAGCCTGATCCGGAGCGCAAGCTTTCGTACCTGCGCCGAGCGCTCGAGCTCCTGCAAAAGGCGCCGCGCACCGAGGATCAGATCATCGACAGCGGCCTGCGTATCTTGAAGCTCGACCCGGCCGACGACGTGACGCGCGAGACGGTGATGCGCCGTCTGATCGAGCGCGGCCGGCACAAGGAGGTGGTCGAGCTCCTGGAGTCGGCGCTCAAGCGCGAGCCTCCTCCCGACGCGGCCGAGGCCAAGCAGACGCACGAGTTCTTGCTCGACCTCTGCTCGAACGTGCTGCGCGATTCGGCGCGTGCATTGACCCACGTCGAGGGGTTGCTCAAGCAGGATCCGCTGCACGAGCAGGCCCGAAGCGCCGCCGAGGCGCTGCTCGAGCATCGCCAGTTCGGACCCCGGGCGGCGGCGCTGATGTCGGACGCGTTCGAAGCCGCCGGCGAGGTGCAGCGCGCGATCGGCATGCTGAGCATCGAGCTCAAGCAGGTGCGCGGTCCACGTCGCGTCGAGGTGCAGCGGCGCCTGGGTATTCTGCGCCAGGACGCCCAGAACGATCCGGCTGGCGCGCTCGAGTTACTGGCGCCGGTGGTGGCCGGCGATCCTGGTGACGACGCCCTGCGACGTCGCTTCGTCGACCTGAGCCTGAGCCTGAATCAGCCGGCGCAGGCCGCCAGGCTGCTCGCGCGCGCGCTGCAGACGAGCCGCGATGCGGGCGTTCGGGCGCGGGTCGCGGCCGACGTCGGCAAGGTCTACCTGCAGTCGGGGGACGTCAAGAAGGCGCAGGTCGCTTTTCAGCAAGCTCTCGAAATAGCGGCTGATGACGGCGCCATGCTCGAGGCTGCCCGCCGCCTCGCGGAGCTCTACACCGAGTCCGGCGACCTGAAGCAGCTGTCTTCCGTGCTCGAAGTCGTGGTGCGGCTCGAGACCGAACGCGAAGCCTGTCAGGCCGCCGCGCGCCGCCTGGCTCGCCTCTGCGACAACGAGGTCCCGGACACCGCTCGAGCGATCGTCGCGTTCCGCGCGCTGGTAGGCTCTCCCTGGACCGACGAAGCGCTGCGCCGCCTGGAGGGACTCTACGGCGAGACTCACGACGACGACGGTCTGGCCGACGTTCTCGCCCACCGCGCCGAACGCAGCAAGGACCCGGCCGAAGCACGCGAGCTCGCGTTCAAGGCGGCGGAGCTGCGCTCCGTGCACAGTCGCGATCGCGGCGCGGCGATCGCGGCCTGGCAAAACCTCGCCAACAAGTACGGCGCCTCTGCGCTGATCAACGAACGACTGATCCCTCTGCTCGAACAAGAAGCGCGCTGGGGCGACGTCGTCGGCCTGCTGCGCAAGAGCGCCGAGGCCGCCGGCAGCAGCGCGGAGCGGCTCGAGATCCTGATTCGCCTGGGCCAGCTGCAGCTGACCCACACCAACGACGCAGCGCAGGCGCTGGCCACGTTCCGCGAAGCGCTGGGCATCGACCCCGGCAATCGCACCGTGCGCTCTGCCATCGAGCGCCTGCTCAGCAGCGGTGACGCGCGGCGCGAGGCCGCCGAGGTGCTGGAGCCGATCTATCGCGACGACGAGCCGGGTAGCGGCCTGATCCGCGTGCTCGAGCTGCGCTCCGAGCTCGATGCCGAGGCGCAACGCGGCCTGTCTGCGCTGACCGAGGCGATGGACATCGCCGAGCGACACCTGCGTGACTCCGATCGCGCGCTCCAGATCGCAGGCCGTGGCCTGAAACAGGCGGTGCTGACGGATCGCAGCCAGATCGTGCTCTGGCGCGAGCACGTCCAGCGCCTGGCCGCGGGCAACTCGATGCGGCGCGCTGCGCTGCTCGACGAGGCGCTCGGTGGCCTGCCGATCGACTCGGAAGAGATGCTGGAGCTGTGCAAGGCTACCGGCGAGGCGCTGGCTCAGGCCAGCGAGGTGGCGCGCGCGGTGGAGGTGTACCGCCGAGCCATGGTCTTTGCGCCCTCTTCGCGCGAGCTCGTATCTCGCATCGACGAGCTCCTGGCGCAGCAGGGTGCTCCGGAGGAGCGGCTGCAGCTCTATCGCTCGGCACTCGAACAGGAGCTCGACCAAGGGCGTCGCCGCGAGCTGCGCCACGCGCTGGCTCTCCTGGAATGGCGCGAGCTGCGCGACCACAAGGCGGCCATCGCCACGTGGCAGGCAGCGGTGCACGAAGATCCGCGCGACATGGTGGCGCACGACGCGCTGATCGCGGCGTTCAGCGACGCGGGCGACTGGGCGGGCGTGTACCACGAGCTGTTGCGAGTCGCGCCGCATCTGGACGGCGATCGGCGGGTCGTCGTGGCCTTGCGTCTGGCCGAGGTCGCGCTGCAGCGCGGCGATCACCCGCTAGCCCTGGCCCACTACCGCGAGCTGCTCTCGATCTCGGAGCTGTCGGACGATGTCCTCGCCACCATCGAGCAGCTGGCGCGCGAGCAGAACGACGGCGCCACGACGCGGCAGGTCCTGGAGCGGCGTCTGGCCAGCACCGGTGAGCCGCAAACGCGCGCTGGACTGCTCGAGCGGCTCGGCAACGCCCTGGCCTGGCAGCTCGGTGACAACGCCGAGGCGGCGCGGGTCTGGCTCGACGGCGCGCGTCTGAGCGAGGGCTCGGCGCGAGACGCCGAGCGCGCCAGGAAGCTCTACGAACGCGTGCTGGACGCCGATCCCGACTGCCGCGAGGCAGCCGAGCGCCTGGTGGAGATCTCCGCCGAAGCCGGAGACTGGGACAAGCTGCACGAGGTGTTCGATTCGCTGCTGCGGATGTCCAAGGAGCGCGAGCTCATCATGCTCGTGGTCGGGCTGGAGGAGCGCGCCGTCGAGAGCGGCAAGCTCGCTGAGTACGTCCGGCTGATCGATCTGGCTCTTTCACGCATCGACCCGAGCCGCGCCCGACACGTGCTCATGGCCAAGGCGCGCTCGCTGGGCACGATCCCGGGGCAGCAAGCGGCCGCAGCCGGGCTCTACCGTGAGCTACTGGCCAGCGCCGGCGACGAAGCCCTACCCGAGGCCGACGCCTTCGAAGCCTTCCTGTTTGGCTGCCCCCCCGACGCGGCGCGGGCGGCGGATTTCCGCTGGCTCTACCAGTGGCGGCTCGGGCACACGGCCAACGCCGCGGATGTGCTCGCGTCCTGGGCGCGGACCGAAGAAGAGGTGCTGGGCGATCTGGCTGCCGCCGCGCGCCTCTACGAACAGCTGCTCACCGACGATCCGGAACGGGCCGATGCGCTGGCCGAGCTGGCGCGCCTGGCGCTGGCTCTGGGCGACGTCGACAAGGCGCTCGGAGCGCTCGAGGCGCTGCGCCTGCGCAGCGAGGGCGAGACCCGCACGGCGGCCGAGCTCAAGATCGCGGGGCTGCTGCTGCAGCCGCTCGGGCGTGCGCTCGAGGCGGTGGAGCTCGTCGCGCCCATCCTGGAAAAGAACCCCAGCGAGGCCGATGCCTTGCGTCTGCTGCATCGCGCGCTGAGCGCGCCCGAAGCCCGGGCACGCGCAGCCGAGTTGCTCGAGAGAGTCGCGGAGGCCGCCGGAGACGCGGCCACCCGCGCAGATGTAATCGAAGCCCTGCTGGCCGTGACCTCGGATGCTCCGGAGCTCGCGGCGGCGCGTAGCCGCTGGTTGACACAACTCTTGAAAACCAAAGAAGCCGAACCCGAAGACGCGCTGCGCGTTGCCCTGCGGGGCGCCGAAGCAGCGCCAGCAGAGGAAGAGCTCTGGAACGTCGCCGAGGAGATCACGCGGCGACTGAACAACCCGAACCCCGTCGCGGAAGCCTACGAGCGTACGCTCGACCGGGATCTCTCGCCCGAGCTGGCCGACAACCTCGGCCGCCGCATGGTGGAGTTTTACGAGGAGTGGTTCGACGACCCTGAACGGGTCGTGAAGCTGCTCGAACGAGTGCTCCTCCTCGCGCCTTCCGCCGGCTGGGCCTTCGACCGCTTGAAGCTGGCCTTCAACGCGGCCGGGCGCTGGTCGGAGCTGTTCGCGCTCTACGATCGCCGACTCGACGGGCCCATCCCGGCGCAAGAAGCGATCGAGATCTTGCGCGAGGCGGCCATGGCCGCCAAGGACTTCGCTGGCGATGCCGAGCGGGCCATCGGCTACCTCGAGCGGCTGAACAAGCAGAGTCCCGGCGACGCGCGCGTGGACGCCGCGCTGGAGCGCCTCTACGAGCGTCACGGCCACAAGAAGCCGTTGATCGAGCTGCTCTCGGCGCGGCTGCCGGCCCTGGGCGAGAACGAACGCGGCGACCTCTCCGGTCGCATCGCGGCGCTCTGGCTCGACCTCGCTGAAACAGTGCCGGCGTACGAGATCGCCAGCAAGATGCTGGGTTCGAAGGGCGACGAGCAGGTAGCGGTGGCGCTGCTCGAGCGCACCATTGGCATGCCGAACGCCGCCGAGCACAAGCTCGGCAAGAAGGGCAAGGGCGGGAGCGTGCTGTCGAACGCGGCCCGCGTGCTCAAGGATCACTACCGCGCAGCAGGCAGCACGGTCGACGTCGTGCGCATGCTCGAGCTCGAGGTCGAGTGCGCCGACGAGCGCAAGGTCAAGGTCGAGCGGCTGGAAGAGATCGTCAAGCTGCGCCTGGAGGCGCTGTCGGACGCGCGCGGTGCGTTCGAAACCGTGGCCCAGCTCCTGGTGCTGCGCCCCGACTCCAGGGAATATCGCGCCCATTTCGCCGAGCTCGCGACGCAAACGCACGGCGACGAGCGTCGCGCAGACGTGCTGATCGCAGTGGCTCGCCAGGAGCTGCCGCGGGAGCTCGCGGCCGAGCTACTCGACGAGGCCGCCGAGGTCTGCGAGCTCGCGCTCGGAGCGCCCCAGCGCGCGGCGGATCTGTACCGCGAGGTGCTGAACCTACGCGCGGACAACGTCGTGGCGGGCCTGCACGCGGGCCGTCGCCTGGCGGCCATGTTGCGCGCCGAGCCCACCGGCGAGGAGCTCGTGACGGTGCTCGAGATCCTGGCCACGCTGGAAGAGTCGGCCGAGGCCAAGCGGGCGGTGCTGGGCGAGGCTGCGCGCCTCGCGTTCGCCATCTTGGGCGATCCGGAGCGGGCGATCCGCGACTATCGCGCCCGCCTCGTGCTCGGCGGAGACGACTTCGAAGCCGTGGACGGCCTGTGTGTGGCGCTGGAAGCGGCGCAGCGCTGGGACGAGCTCATCACCGCGCTCGAGCAGCGCGCGACGATCGCCGGCGACGTCGACGGGCGGGCCCGCGCCGATCGCGTTCGCATCGCCATGATCCAGGCCGAGACCCGCGGCGACCGGCCGCGCGCCATCGATGCCTGGCGTCGTGTCCGCGAGCTACATGGACGCGACGAGGAGAACTTCGGCGCGCTGGCGTCGCTGCTGGCGACTGACGGCCGCAACGACGAGCTCGCGGCGCTGGTCAGCGACGAGGTGGCGCACGAAGCGCGCTCGGATCGCCGCGCGGCGCTGTACGCCGATCTCGGCGATCTGCACGAGCACAAGACCGGGCGCCCGAGCGACGCGCTCGAGGCCTACGTCTCCGCCGGTGACTGGCAGCGGGCGATCCGCGTGACCGGAACCCAGTATCAGGATCGCGAGCTCGGCCGCTCGATCGCGGAGCGGCTGTTCGAGCTCGCCGTGGCGGCCTGGCTGAGCAACGGTGATTTGAGCAGTGATCCTGCTCGCGCGGCCGACTGGGCGCTGAACGAGCTCAGCCAACGCTTGCTCGAAGCCGGACGCTACGAGGACGTGGTCGAGCGCTTGCTGGGCGCTGCCAAGCTGCCGTTCGGCGTCACGCGACGGCGTGAGCTCAGCTGCGAAGCGGCGTGCCTGGCGGCTGATCGCCTGGGTGATGCCGAACGCGCCATCGACCTGTTCCAGGCCCTGCTCGCTGAAGATCCGGCCGACTCGGTGGCGACCAGCAGCGTGACGAGGCTGGCGCTGCTGCTCGAGGACAAGGGTCGCACGGGCGACATCGTCGAGCTCTGGGAGCGCCAGGGCGCGGCTCGCGCCGCTGCTCAGGACAGCTCTGGCGCGGCGGTGCTGTGGGCGCGCGCCGCGGATCTTGCGGAAGAGCGCCTGGGCGACGTCGACCGGGCGATCAAGGACCACGAGCGCGGTGCCGCGCTCGGCGGCGAGACCTCGCTGGAGGCGCTGGCGCGCATCCACACCTCGAACCAGCAGCCGCTGGCTGCGGCCGCTGCGCTCGAGACGCTGTGCGCGCAGTCCGCGCCCGAAGCTCTGTCCGAGCGCGCTCTCAGACTGGCGCAGGCGTACACCAGCGCAGGCCAGCCGGAGAAGGCGCGCGTCAGCCTCGAGCGTGCGCTGCCGCGCGCGATCGAGACGCAGCAGATGCGCGCAAGGCTGGCGGAGCTCTACCGCGAGGCGCGCGACTACACGGCGCTGGCGCAGCTCATCGCGGAGGAAGCCGATCGCACGGACGACCGGAAGGAGCAGCTGGCCCACCTGCGTGAAGCGGCCCTCTTGCACGTCGAGAAGCGCAATGACGCGGCTGCCGCCGTCCCGCTGCTGGAGCGTGCGGTCGAGCTCGATCCGGACGACACCAAGCTCAGGCTCAAGCTCTCGCAGTCGCTGCACCTGTGCAAGCGCCACGACGACGCGGCGCGCGTGCTGCGCGATCAGCTGGCACGCTACGGCAACCGGCGGCCCAAGGACCGCGCCCAGGTGCATTTCCAGCTGGCGCGCGTGTTGCTCGCTGCGAGCTACGAGAGCGAGGCACTGGCCGAGCTCGACACCGCGTCACGTATCGATCCGGCGCACCCGGGCATCATGCAGATGCTCGCGCGCGTGGCTTTCAAGCAAGGCGAGCTCGATCGCGCCGAGCGCATGTACCGCGCGCTGCTCTTGACGGCGGGTCGCGACGACGATCCGGAGTCGCCGGGCAAGACCGAGGCGCTGGTTTCGCTCAGTGAAATCGCCGCGCAGCGCGGTGACGACCTGCGCGCCGGCGAGTTCATCGAGTCCGCCTTCGAGGCAGCGCTCGAGAACCCGAAAGAAGCCACCGTGCTCGATCAGGCCCTGCGCTCGCGCGGGCGTTACGATCTTCTGGCCAAGCTGCTCGAGGCGCGACTGTCGCACGGCGCGAGCCCCGAGGACACGGCCGAGCTCCTGGCCAACCTGGCGGGTGTGCACGCCGAGGGCCTCGCCGGGCTCGAACCCGTGCGCGGGAGCCTGCTGGCCAAGGCCAGGAACCTGCAGCAGAGCCTGGAAAAAGCGGCGGACAGCGACGATCGCGGCTGGGCGGCGCTGGGCCACCTGTACCAGATCCTGGGCGAAACCGAGGCCGAGGGGCAGGTGCTCGAGCAGCGTCTCAACCGCAGCACCCACTCGACGCGTCCGCCCGCCGATCCCGATCTGTTCTATCGACTGGCGGCCGTCCGCCTGTCCAACCCGGAGCAGCGCGAGCAGGGTTACGAGCTCCTGGAGCGCGCGCTGGACGTGAAGCCGGACTTTCAACGTGCCGAGAAGCTCCTGCGCGAGGCCAGCAGCGGCAGCGAGGGCGGTGATCCGCGCGCGGCGCTCTTGCTCGAGCGCCTGGCGCGGGCGAGCGGCGATTCCCGTGCGCTGG
>DATLIL010001208.1:0-4769 GCA_035539475.1 Polyangiaceae bacterium | reverse complement strand
CGTCAACGCTCGCGGAGGGACGAGCGGCAGCGCAGGCAAGGGCGGCAGCGCCGGCGGCAGCAACGGCGACGGCGGTGTGAGCGCGAGCGGAGCCCCAGCTCAGGGTGGAAACGGTGAAACCGCTGAAGGCGGCGAAGGCGGGGTGCTCGCAGAAGGCGGCAGCCCGAGCCAGGCCGGCGGCGCGGGAGGCGCAGACGACGGCACCGGCGAAGGCGGCAGCGGCGGCAAGACGCTCAGCTACTGCGTCTACGACGACGACGTCCCGACGAGCGACGCCGGTGGAGCGGGCGGAGCTGGTGGCGCGGGCTCGAGCGGCACGCCGAACATCACGCTGCGCACCGATCCCTTCCTCGGTCAGTACCTGGCTGACGGTGCCGGCAAGACGCTCTATCTCTACGGCAAGGATCAGACCGGCGACTGCGAGAACGCGCCTGTCTCCGGCTGCACCAGCGCCACCTGCCTCAGCGCCTGGCCACCCTTCTACGTGGAGGAACGAGTGCTCGCCGACGGGCTCGACCCGAGTCGCTTCGGCAGCGTCGAAGGTCCCAGCGGTCCGATCACGACGTACATGGGCTGGCCGCTCTATTCCTATCCGAGCGACACGGACGCCGGCATGATCAAGGGCCAGGGCAAGCAGGGCTTGTGGTTCGCCGCCGAGGTGCAGCTGCCCGCGATCATCCCGATGCGGGCGGTGGACGCCACCGTCAATCACCTGGCGACCTCGCACGGCTACCCGCTCTACGTGCACGCGCTCGACACGCTCGGTACGTCGGACGCGCCTCCGGTGAGCGCGTGCACGGACGCCTGCGCCGAGCGGCACGTCCCGCTGATCAGCAACACCATCTCCGTCGCGAGCGCGGTCGAGGCCAGTGATCTGAGCCTGTTCCTGCGAGCCGACAACCAGCTGCAGGTTGCGTACAAGGGCGCGCCGCTGTACCTCGACGTCGAGACGCCGCGGCCCGGAGTGCTGGTCACACCCATGCCCGAGCAGTGGGGGGTGGCACTAAAATGAGAAGGACCTATCGGGCGCTGCTCTTCGCGCTGGGACTCGGGCTCGCCGCGCCGGCAGCGCGCGCCGAGTCCACGACGAGCAGCAAGGCTGCGGCCGAAGCGCTGTTTCAACAGGGTGCCGAGCTCGTCCAGGCCGGTAACTTCGCGCTCGCCTGCGAGAAGTTCGGGGCCAGCCACAAGCTCGATCCGGCGCTCGGTACGATGCTGCGCTGGGCCGACTGCCTCGACCGCACGGGCAAGAGCGCGAGCTCCTGGGCGCTGTTCCAGGAGGCCGCGGGCATCGCTCACGCCCGCGGCGAAACCGATCGCGAGCGCATCGCCGAGCAGCGCGCCGGGTATCTCAAGGACAACCTCGCGCGGCTCGAGCTCAGGAGCGCGCCGCGCGCGGAAAAGGATCTGGTCGTACGTGTCAACGGTGCGGTGATCCCACGCGAGTCGCTCGACACGCCGCTGCCGGTGGACCCGGGCAACACCACCGTCGAGCTCAGCGCGCCCGGTTACCGAACCTGGTCCACCAGGCTGACGATCAAGGCCGGTCCCAGCAAGCAGGAGCTCGTCTTGCCCAAGCTGGTTCCCGCGCCGCAGGCGAAGGCCAGCCTGAAACCAGCGCCGAAGCGCACGACGGTCGAGCCCAGCGGCGTCCATCGTACGGCGGGCTGGATCACCGCCGGCGTCGGCGTGCTCGGGCTCGCCGGCGGCGCGCTGTTCGGTTTGCGAGCGTCCGAGCTCGCCTCCCAGTCGAAAGCACACTGCCGCGAGGACGACGCGAACGCTTGCGACCAGACCGGCTACGCGTTGCGCAAAGATGCACTCACCTTCGCCGACGCGGCCACGCTGAGCGGCGGGATCGGCGGCGGTCTCGTGCTCATCGGCATCGGCTTGGTCGTGTTCGCGCCGTCCCGAGAGAGCGAGGTCCGGGCGGCAGCTCTCCCGGGCGGAGCCAGCCTCGAGCTCGGAGGGAGGTTCTGATGCGTCGCGGAGTACTGTGGGTGTTGTTCGTCGCGGCCGGCTGCCGGCAGATGCTCGATCTCGAACCGGCGCGGCTCGAACCAACGCTTGGCGGCGACGGTGGCGACGCGGCTGCGAGCGGCGGCGAACAGATCGCGGCCAGCGATGGCGGCGGCGATTCCGGGACCGGCAACATCAACGAGCCGGGTGAGGCGGGCAGCGGCTCACCTCCGAACAACTCGGGCGGTGGTAGTCCCCCGGTCATCCCTACTGGCGGCGACGCTGGCGAGGATCCGGTCGCGCTGGGTGGCAGCGGGGGTGGCAACACGCCCGAGCTCTCGCTGTGTGAGCAGTACTGCAACGCGATGGCAGCCAACTGCACCGGCAACCTCGTGCAGTACTCGGACGACGAGACCTGCCTGGATACCTGCGCGCTCCTGCCGCCAGGCGAGAGCGGCGACTCCGGCGTCAACAGCGTGTACTGCCGGCTGGCCGAGGCCGAGAAGGCAGGTCGGCTCGAGCCCGAGTTCTATTGCCCGCTGGCCGGTCCGGCCAGCGCCGGCAAGTGTGGCACGAGCTGCGACGCCTACTGCGACATCATGATGGGCTTTTGCACGAGCGAGTCCACGAGCGGTCTCTACTTCTACCCAGACAAGGAGACGTGTCTCGGCGAGTGCGCGCTGTTGCCGCTGGCGGGTGAGCCGTACAGCTCCGCGCTGCACTCGATCGGCCCGCACTTCGAGTGTCGGCTCTTCCATGCCTGCGCCTCGAACGTCGACGCCGAGTACCACTGCGGGCACGCCTTCGGCGATCCGCCTTGCAACGGTCCGTGAAGGGCGCCGCGTTACTCGGACGCGAATCGTGCACCCCGACCAGAACGAGCCCTGGTTGGGAGCGAAAGTGAAAACGCGATCGAACGGGAAGCGCCGCCTTACCCGGGGTTGAAAGGGTAAGAACCTTTACTTACGGCATGCACGATTTTCCACGGGTTTTGCTGCTCTGGGCCGCGGTGTCTCTCCTGACTGCTTGCAGCACTGCTGCACCGGACTCGCCACCAGGCGGGGGCGGAAGCGCCTCGGGCGGTCGAGGAGGAGCGGCCGGAAATGGCGGTGGCGGCCTCGGCGGTGGTGGTAACGGCGGCGCCGGCCTCGGCGGTGGTGGTCTCGGTGGCGCCGGCCTCGGCGGGAACGCGGGCAGCGCGGGCAGTCCTTTCACGGGCGGCGCCGGCGGCAACGACGTCGGGCTGGTGACGGCGGTCGTCACGCCGTGGAAGGAGAACGCGAAGGCGGCGTACACCATCATCCACGACGATCTGTGCGACGTGAGTCTCGACAGCGCGTTCGACGTCGCCGACGTCGAGCTCAACGCGCGTGGCTTGCGCGCGGGGTTCGGCGCGATCGTCGGTTCCTGCGTCGAGCGCGACCTGTGGTCGAGGATGGAGACGCTGCGGCAGCACGGTCACGAGATCGTCTGTCACTCGTGGAGCCACCCGAACCTGGTCGAAGACCTCACCGCCAACGTCGATCAGGAGCTCAACCAGGCGACGATGACCCTGAACGCGAGTCTCGCGGGCCAGAACACCAGCTATTACATCTTCCCCTACGACGCCTTCAACGACGGGCTGATCGCGCAGCTGGACGCGCTCGGCTACGTTGGCGCACGCGCAGGAGAGCGCGGGCTGAACCCCGCCGATTTCGCCGACCCGATGCGCAACATGTTCGACGTCTGGGGCGCCACCGCCTACGCCATGGGCCCCGCTGGGCTGCAAGAATACGTCGACGAGGCCATCACCAGCGGCGGCTGGGCGAACCGCGAGTTCCACGCCGTCGGCACCGAAGCCTGGGAACCCGTTCCCACCGCCGACTACACGGCGCACCTCGACTACGTGAAGAGCAAGGTCGACGCCGGCGAGCTGTGGATGGACACGCCGAGCGCCGTCGTGCGCTACCGCTTTGCACGCGCCAACTGTGGCCAGCCGACGGTCAGCGCCGGCACCGTCAGCTTCTCCGCGGTCGGTCCGACGTGCAGCAAGTACGGCACCGAGCTCAGCGTCGACCTCACCACGACCGTGGACGCGGCGACGCTCTTCGCCAACCAGGCCGGCGTCGCGCTGACGACGAAGAAGCTCGGGCCGAACCTCTACCGCGTGAACATCGACCCCAGCAAGGGCACGGCCTTCATCGGCGGGCTCTGAAGCACGATTTCAAGCAACCGAGCCCCACCGTGGCCGACCACTGCTCATGGTCAGGGGCATTCTCGAAAAGATCGATGCGGAGCGCTGGCGGCTCACCGTCGACCACGACGACGACGCGACGTCGCAGGTCTTCGACGGCCCGCTGCGCCTGCTGCTCGACGTGATCGACGACCTCGCGGTCGACGTCAGGGAGGTGAAGGCAGCCCGTGAGCACGGCCCCCAGAAAAGCGGCTGATTTGCCGCATGCCGCTGGTAGTGATAAATGGAATACCGGAGGTAATACCGTGGCAGTGCGCAAGACAGCCATCGCGATTCCCGAGGAACTCCTGGCTGAAGTGGATCGAGCTGCAGAGGAGCGCGGCGACTCCCGCAGCGGCTACATCACACGTTTGCTGCGCATGGCAGTGCAGGCCCGGCGGGACGCCGAGGTGACGCGACGATTGAACGAGTTCTTCGCGCAGTCCGAAGGCGCGGCCGAGCTCGCCAGGGAGGCTGAAGAATGGGAGGCAGTGAGCACGGACTGGACCGACGAACGCTGGTGAAGCAAGGGCAAGTGTACTGGCTCGAGTTCCGCGGGACCGGATCCGAGCCGTCCGGCAGGCGACCAGCGGTCGTC
>DATLIL010001207.1:0-5865 GCA_035539475.1 Polyangiaceae bacterium | reverse complement strand
CCCTTCATCATCTACCTCGGCGTGCACGAGTCCTCGATGATGCGCGGAGCGCTGCTAGCGTTCGGCCTGGGCTACGCACAAGACATCCTCTCCGGTGCGCCCGTCGGGCTGCTCACCTTCGTCTCCGTCGCGATCTGGTGGCTCTCGCGCGTGGCTGGCGTGCGCCTGACGGCGCAAACGGCGCTGCCGCGCATGAGCCTGGCCCTGCTGTTCGCCTTCGTGCAGAGCGCGATCGTGCTGATCTTGCTGGCCGTGTTCGGCAACGACAGCCAGCGGCCGGTGGAGATCGGCAGCGTGATCGTGCCGCACGCGCTGTCCACGGCGCTGTGCGCGCCGCTCATGTTCCGCATCGCTCAGCGCCTGCGCCCGGTGGCGGCGCCGGTGACGGCGCCCGCCGAGGGAACGCCGCCGTGACCATCCTCGTGCAGCGCTCGGACGTCGGCGAATTTCGGCGGCGTTACCGCTGGATGGTGCTGGTCGTGGTGGCTGCCTTTCTCACCCTGATCGGGCGCATGGTGCAGCTCCAGATAATCGAGGGCGACATGCACCGCGCGCAGGCGCGTCGCAACATCATCCGCGATCGCTTCCTGGCCACGACGCGCGGCGTGATCCGTGATGCTCACGGCCGCGTGCTCTCGGCGAACCGGCCTTCGTACAGCGTCTACGTCACGCCCGGCACCGTCGACATGGAGAAGGTGTGGCCGCTGCTGGTCAAGCTGGTGCGGCTCGACGACGCCGAACGTCAGGCCTTCGAAACCAAGATCAACGAGCGCAAGGCGCTGCCCGAGAAAGAGGCGCGCCGCATGCAACAGCTCCTGATCAAGGTCGACGTCGATCGCGACGCGGTGGCGTACCTCGAGACCCACGAGCAGCAGCTGACCGGCGTGGAGGTGACACCCACGCCAGTGCGCTACTACCCCTACGGAGAGCTCGCCGCGCATCTGCTCGGCTACATGCGCGAGGTCGATCGCGAAGAGCTCGGCTGGCTCAGCGAGCGCGGCTACCGCGCCGGTGATCGCACGGGTGCCGTCGGTGTGGAGCGGCGCTGGGAGAGCTACCTGCGCGGACAGCGCGGCATGCGCAAGGTGCTGGTTCGCCCGCCCAAGTGGCAGAGCCTGGACGAGCTCGAGGCCAAGTACCTGGAAGAACCGCGGCGGGTGGAGCCGATCCCCGGCCGCGACGTATCGACGACCATCGACATCGAGCTGGTCGGTGCCATCGAAAAAGCCATGCGCGGACAGCTCGCCGGCGCCGTGGTCGTGGTCGACGTCCGCACCGGGCGCATCGTGGCCGAGATGTCGAAGCCGAGCTTCGACCCCAACGTGATCTCGGGCGGCCAGGGCACGCGCGCCGTCGGCGAAGCGTTCCGCCGGCTCAACTCCGATCCGCTCAAGCCGACCCTCGACAAGACCATCTCCGCCGCCTATCCCCCGGGCTCGACCTACAAGCCGTTCACGGCGCTCGCCGCGCTGTCCGACGGCCTGATCGATCCGACGATGGAGGTCGATTGCCGCGGCGGCTACGAGTACGGCAAGCGCTATTTCCGCTGCACCGGCGTGCACCGACGCGTGAACCTGCACGAAGCCCTCGTGCAGTCGTGCAACACCTACTTCTACGACGTCGGCGCCCGCATCAGCATCGATCGCCTGGCGGCGATTGGCCTCGACTTCGGCTTCGGGACGAAGACCGGCATCGGCGTGAATCCGGAAGCGCGCGGGCGCATGCCGACGCGCGGCTGGTACACCCGGCGCTACAAGGAGGCCTTCCGCGGCGGCTTCACCCTGCTCTCGGCCATCGGTCAGGGGGCGAGCACGGTGACGGTGCTGCAGCTGGCGCTGTCGTACGCGGCGCTCGCCAACGGCGGCACGCTGTACCAGCCTCAGGTCGTGCGCAGCATCGAGACCAGTGACGGCACCGTGGTGCAGGAGTTTCCGCCGCGTGTGCGCCGCGTGGTCGACCTCGACGCGCAGCAACTCGCGATGATCAAGGGCGGCCTCGAGGGCGTGGTCACGGAAAAGCACGGCACCGCGCACGCCGAGAGCATCGAAGGGGTCGACATGGCCGGCAAGACCGGCACGGCGCAGGTCAGCCACGTCACGCCGCGCGGCGTCGACCCGGACAAGGTCTGGTACTTCAACCGCGACCACGCCTGGTTCGCCGGCTACGCGCCCTCGCGTTCACCCGAGATCGCCATCGTCGTTCTGGTCGAGCACGGCGGCGGCGGCGGCAAGAACGCGGTGCCGATCGCCATGCGCGTGGTCCGCGAGTGGCAGCGGCTCAAGGAGAAGCGCTTGAACCCCGAGCCCACCACGTCAGCGAAGGGAGCCCCCTGATGCGCGGCGATCGCGTCTCATTTCGAGGCGGTCCCCAGGTGGACATGGCGCTGCTCCTGGCCGTGGTGGCGATCCTCACTCTCGGGCTCGTCAACCTGTACAGCGCCACCAGCGTCTACGTCGAGAACGCGCAGAAGGCGCGCCTCGCCGATATCTACGTCTCGCAGATCTACTGGATCGTCGTCGGCACGCTGCTGGCGATCCTGGCGGCCGCGATCGACTATCGCCATTTCGAGCGCCTAGCGCTGCTGTCCTACGCGGGCGGCCTCGTGGCGCTAGGGCTCGTCTTCGTGCTGAGCGGGCATATCCGCGGCGCGCGACGCTGGATCGAGATCGGCAGCTTCCAGTTTCAACCCAGTGAGTTCATGAAGATCGTGCTGATCCTGGCCGTGGCCAGGATGCTGCACAACGACCCCAAGACCGAGCCGCGCACGTTGCTGGACCTGGCCAAGCCCTTTGCGCTCGTGGCGTTGCCGGCGGCCGCCGTGATGGCTCAGCCCGACCTGGGCACAGCGACCCTCTACCTCTTGATCACCGGCTCGATGCTGGCCATGACCAAGATCAAGCGCTCGTCGCTGCTCACCCTGATCGGCGTCAGCACGGCGGTGGTGACCCTGGCCTGGCAGTACGTGCTCCTGCCTTACCAGAAGGCGCGCGTGACGAGCTTCTTGAACCCGGAGCTCGACAAGACCGGCACCGGCTGGCACGCGCTGCAGTCGCAGACCGCGATCGGCAATGGGCAACTGCTAGGCGAGGGCTTCATGCAGGGCACCCAGAACCAGTTCAAGTTCTTGCCCGACCAGTATTCGGATTTCCCCTTCGCCGTCTTCGCCGAAGACTGGGGTCTGCTCGGCTCCGTGGTCTTGCTGTCGCTCTACTGCTTCGCCGTCATCTGGGCGATTCACGTGGGTTCGCAGGCCAAGGATCGCTTCGGCGCCGCGCTGGCGATCGGCGTCGGCGCCATGCTCTTCTGGCACACCGTCTGCAACGTGGGCATGGCCACCGGCATCATGCCCGTCGTCGGCATCACGCTACCGCTGTTCTCGTACGGCGGCTCCAACGTCGTCACGATGATGATCGGGCTCGGACTCCTGATGAACGTCTCGATGCGACGCTGAAGGCGTTCCGCCGCCGCGTAGCAGGTACAGGCCCATGCCGACGCCGAAGAGAAACAGGCCCAGGCAGGCCCACTGCGCGGGAGTGAGCGCGGCGTAGCGCGGATCGGCGCTGGCCAGGACCGCGCCCTGGCTGACCGGCGCCTTGGCGCGCCAAAAATCGAGCAGGAAGCGGACCGGTGCGTAGTAGAGCGCCATCAGCGCCAGGTACGTGCCGAACGGTCGCTGCTTGCGCCACAGGACGACGAACAGGATCACGAGCGGCACCGTGAACACGAGCTCGATCAGCCCGAGATCGAGGCGACCGCCCTCCGGAAATTGCACCGCGAACCAGGCGTCGCTCGCCACGCCCGGATGATCGTGAGCGAGCGCGCAGCCGGCGCGTCCGAACAACCACGTCACCGGGAAGGCGCTGCCGACCACGTCCGCGTACGCGAGGATCGGCGTCCGGTAGCGCAGCCGCCAGGCGAAGCCCGCCAGCACGGCGCCGGTGAAGCCACCGAAGCTCGAGAGCCCGTCCCACAGCCGGAACAGCGACCAGGGATCTTCCAGCACCAGGCCCGGGTAGTAGAAGATGACGTCGAGCATGTGGGCCGAAACGAAGCCCGTGATCGCGATCCAGATCAGGAACGAGACCAGATCGTCCTCGTTCACCTTGCGACGTCGGCCCTGGCGCAACGCAAAGTAGACGCCGAAGAACACGCCGATCGCGACCAGGACTCCGAACGGCTCGATGGCGATGGGGCGACTGGGGAAGCCGCCGAAGAATCCGGCCGGCACGAGCACGACGTGCGGCAAGCTGAGGTACGGAATGGCCGGGGCAGAGAGAGCCGTCATGGCGCCGCCGCAGCCTCGCTCGGCTCGAACACGATGCGGTCCTCGTCCTCGCCCCCCTCACCTGCGATCACCGTGACGCGCAGGCCCGAGCAAGCCCGTTCGAGCAGCGTCGGGCTCACGGCCGCGCGCGCGCAAGTCGCTTGCGGCAGGCGCGACTCGAGGGCGTTCTCCAGCACCGGCAGCATCCGGCCGATGGCCTCGACCCGCGACTGAGGATGCGCCAGCTCGACGGCGCGAAGCTCGAGCGCCTCGCCGAGCCGGCTGAAGAGCTCCGGCCCGGACAACAGCGCGCGGCGGACGCCGCCGTCGAGCTCGAAAATGATGTCGAACAGGGCCACGCGTTCCACGAGCTTGCCCTGCTCCGGGATCGAGTAGGCGAAGGCCAGCGACTTCTTGCAGCGATCGCCCTGGCAAGCGCCGGGCGGAGCTTCCAGCCGAAAGCGGTAGATGAGCTCGTGCGGCAGCGCACTCGTGGGCTGACCGAAGCTGTCGATGCTGGCGAGCAGCCTCACCCAATCGGCGACTCCCTGCGTCAGCGCCTGGCGCTGCTCGGCGGCCGACGAGAACTTCTCTTGCACGGCGCGCGCAGAGCTCAGCGTGCGCTGCTCGCGGCGCGCTGCGAATGCGATCTCCGTCTCGAGCTCCACGATCCGGGCCTGCGCTTCCTTGGCGTGAGGGCCGTCGGGCATGGCCTGGATGTAAGCCCGCAGGCGCGGCAGGCTGTTCTGCGCCGCCTGGAAGTAGGCGGACTCGGACGGCTTGAACCAGGAGCGCACTTCCTTGCGCCACTTCCCGTCGGGCATCGCGTTGAGGTAGCTGTTACCCGCCGCCAGGCGTTCCTCGACCGTCGCGGCCAGGTGTGTCTCGCGGTACAGACGGTAGTCTTCGTGCCCCGCCGTGAGTCGGGTACCGACGGCGCAGCCGCTGGCGACGAAGAGCAACGCGAGAGCGAGCGGAAGAGATCGCAGGCTCATCATCGCACCGGGCAGAAGTTGCACTCGTGCGGAACTTCGGGGCTATCGCTGACGTAGCTCGCGTACTCGTCGCAGTCCGTGTCGAGCAGGGCGCGCAGGCAGACCTCGCCGTCGTGGACCAACGGCATGCACTCCGCCGGAAAGGTGCTCTGCGAGAGCTGGTCGGAGCACGCGCGATCGCAGGCCGACGATTCGAAGCCGCACTCCGTGCAGCGCTCACAATCGATGAAGTCCTTGTTGGAGAAGAAGAGCTCCGGGTCGAGCTCCTGGGCATCCTGTCCACAGCCGCCGACGTCGCCCGGCGTGGGCGCGGTGCAGAGGATCAACGCCCCCAGCGCCAGACCGAGCTGGACGACCCAGGGGGGCACAGGGCGCCTCACGGCAACACCTCGTAGTCGAGCCACACACCGAGCTGAAGCGACAGCAGCGGGATGACACTGGCGGAGTGATCGAGCGTGGCCGCGCCGTAGAAGAGGCTGAAGACGAGCTCACCCCCGACGCCGACGCCGCCTCCGAGCATGAACGCGCCGCCGGAACCGAGCTCGAAGCCCGGGTTGAGATCGGGCTCGAGCACCACCGGCACGCCGGCACGGCCCGTGACCAGCC
>DATLIL010001206.1:0-2694 GCA_035539475.1 Polyangiaceae bacterium | reverse complement strand
GCCCCGCACCCACGCCGACGTAGCCCAACTGGAAGAGGCAGCACGTTCAGACCGTGCACGGTGTCCGTTCGAATCGGACCGTCGGTACCACGTCACCGTGGTGGAACAGGAATACACGGCAGGCTGAGAACCTGCGCGCCTTCGGCGCATGAGGGTTCGATCCCCTCCGGTGACACCGCTCGGCGAGCCACGCTCGACGAGCTCGAAGAAGGAGAAACCCATGCGAACCCGCAAGAGACGGAAGAGGTGAAGCCATGTCGACACAAACCCTGATGCTGACTCCGTGGATGGCGCCCCACCGCGTGATCTCGTGGCAGCGCGCGATCGTGCTCCTGTACCTCGGCAAGGTCGAGGTGCTCGAGGAGTACGATGACCGCGTCGCCGCACCGTCGATCACGCTGCGCACGCCGGCCGTGGTCCGCCTCACGAAGGGGAGCGTGTCGACGAAACACAAGGTGCGCTTCTCGCGCGTGAACGTCTTCACGCGCGATGGGTTCCGCTGCCAGTACTGCGGCGAGCGGAAGGCGATGGATGCGCTCAACTACGACCACGTCGTGCCCCGCGTTCGCGGTGGCAAGACCGCGTGGGAGAACATCGTCACCTCCTGCTACGCATGTAACGATCGTAAGGGGAGCCGCACGCCTGACGAGGTCGGCATGAAGCTTCTTCGGAAGCCCTTCAAGCCGACCACGCTGCCGTTCGCGCCCGTGATCCGTCCCGGCAAGAACGTCCCGCCCACATGGACCGAGTATCTCGGTGCATCGTAGCGGGGCGCTGCCCGTGACCACGAGCACGGCGGGAGCGGCGTAGGCCGCCGCCCCCAACGTCTTGGAGTCTGCCGCGACGATCACCCCGACCGTCGTGTGTCTGCTCTGGGCCCAGACGAAAAACAGGGCCACCTCAGCGCGTAGCTTAGCCAGGCCAAAGCGTCGGCTCGGGGAGCCGAAGACCGCAGGTTCGAATCCTGCCGCGCTGACCGACACGGGGCTCGCTCTCTGGTGAGAGCACCTGCCTTACAAGCAGGCGAAGGAGAGTTCGATCCTCTCGCCCCGTACGCGAACGTAGCCCAATCGGCAGGAGGCACCCGCTTCAAACCCGGGCCAGTGAGGGTTCGAGTCCCTCCGTTCGCACGGATCGTCGTCGCCGCCGCCTTCGACACGACCATGGGCCATGACGGGTTGGTCACCCTGAGCTCTCTGATAAGGAGCTCGTACTGCGTTCGATTCGCAGATGGCCCACCGCGTCCCTCACCGGGACGACACCTGGGTGTGGCTCAATCTGGTAGAGCGCTCGGTTCGGGGCCGAGAGGTTGCAGGTTCGATTCCTGCCATCCAGACCGTGGAAGAGGAATCCGTCGGGGACGGAGCTCGCTTGGAAGGCGATGCGCGCCGCAACGCGGCGTGAGGTTCGAATCCTCCCGCTTCCGCCCATGGAGAGCAAATCGGGCCGGGACCCGACGCGGCTTTGAATCCCGCCGGCACGTTCGCGTGTGTGGTTCGACTCCACTGCTCTCCTCTCTGGAAGACGAATCGATCAAGGATCGAGCCTGCCTCGAAAGCAGTGCGCGCCGCGCGAGCGGCGTGAGGTGCGAGTCCTCCGGCTTCCGCCCCTGGAAGTTGAATCACGGAGGCTCCGTGAGCCTGGTTGCTACCCAGTGCGTGCCCGATCCGGGCATGGTGTTCGAGTCACCCGACTTCCGCGAAGCGATTGGCGCAGGGTTTTCAAGGACGCTTCTTACCGTGAGTCCGCCATGAGCACCCTTCCGCAAGTGCCCGGAGATCGTCCGACTCGACAAACGGCCCGAGATCCTGAACGTGCGGCAGGTCGTGGCGAGGCGTTCGGGGCGGGCATCCAGAAGGAGTGCGCTCTGTCTCGGGCGACGACGTTCAGTTTCGCGCGTTCGACGTCATGGTGGGCGACAACTTCGTCACCTGCGACCTCTTCGTGCAGCTCTGCGAGGAGGCAGGGCTCCCTCGGATGCCCGAGGTATGGCGAGGCGAGCCCAGCGTCGCCGCCTCACAAAATCCTAGGACAAGACAACGCGCATATGTCACGCGTCGAACCGATGTCGCTGTCCGCTCACGACGCACCTCGCTTCTTCTTCGCCTTCGCGTCACCGCGGCTGACCTCGGGCGAGGTCGTTGACGCCGGCGTTGCTGGAGTTGAAATCGCGGGCACGGCGGGCTCCGGCAGCTCGGGCACGTGGCGCTTCACGGAGACGTCGCCGCGCTTCACCGCGCGCACGACGTCGGGGATCGTCAAGACGGCGTCGTCGAGCGCGGGGCTCGTCACACCGCTCGCGAGCGTGAGCGATTTGGCCGTGCGTCGAGCGCGGCGACCTTGCTCGACGTCGCAGCGGCACTTGCCGAGCGCCCTGCAGTACGTCTCGTGCGCGAGCACGAAGACCGTGCAGCGTCCGCTCGTATTGGTGAGGTACACGGTCACGAGCCCGCTCCGGGAGCGATGGCGAGCGTCTCGAGCTCGGGCTCGACGACGCGCTTGCCGAGGTCGAGAGGCAGTCCCTCGTCGACATCGAAGCCGCGCACGACGAAGCCGCAGGTGAAGGCGCGCACGTCGTCCTTGCTCGCGAGCTGCGTGCGGAACTCTCCGTCGGCGTCGAGCTCCCAACGCACCGTCCCGCGGGAGACGTCGGCGGAATCGCGCTGCAGCTCGAGCCAGCGGTTGCGATTGAGG
>DATLIL010001205.1:0-11601 GCA_035539475.1 Polyangiaceae bacterium | reverse complement strand
GTATTCGAGTGCGAATGCGAAGAAGCCCTTGTTCTGCGGACTGCGCTCGGCGGCGAGAGCAGCCAAGCTCTCGAAGCGCGCCACCATCGCCTGCTGGAGGGTAAGGTCCTCCACGTGCATGAGCGGCACGTAGAGAAACATTCGCTGAACCAGCGTGAGGGGCTGCTTCTCGTACTCACGGATGGCAACCGTCACCACGCTGAGCGCGAGATGGTCGTAGGCGTACATGCGCGCTGAATCGCGGTACATGTTCCGCGGAAACTGGTCGAGCAGTATGACGAGTGCGAGCAGACCCAAAGGCGCGCGCTGCCAGTCCGCGACTTGCTGATCCCAAGCACGCCCGTCTCGAGTGACGGAGAGAAGGATGGGCTCGAAACGCGTCCGGATCTCGTCGTCGATCGCGGGTTGCTTTCCGTACCAGCGGGCGAAACAGGTGCGGAACGGTTCGACCTCTCGGTCGAGCAAGGCTGCGTCATCGAGGGACGAGAACCAATAATCGAGGATGGCTCGGGCGAGCTCCTCGGTTGATCTGGACATGACCGACTCCTGGGTGGGGGAGGGCTCCAACCGTCGGAGCCGTTCTTTTTCCCAAAGACGTCGACCGGAGTCGATGGACGCAAGAAATCGTGCGCACTGACGATTTCTTGCGTCCATTCGTCCGACCTCCCGTCTTCACGAGCAGGAGGTCAGAAATGCCGCAGTCGCAGGATGAAGTTCGCAATACAGTTCGTGATCACTACGGCAAGGTGGCGGAAAGCAACGGAAGGGTGGGGTGCGCCCCCGGCTGCTGTGGGCCGAATCCAGGCTCGAGCCTGGCGCTGGGCTACTCAGCCGACGATCTCGCCCGGGTGCCGGAAGGAGCCGACATGGGGCTCGGTTGCGGCAACCCGCAGGCCATTGCCGGCCTACGCGCCGGGGAGAGCGTGCTCGATCTCGGCAGCGGTGGAGGCTTCGACGCTTTCCTCGCGGCACGGCAGGTGGGCCCCAGGGGCGCCGTGATCGGCGTGGACATGACGCCCCAGATGGTGACCAAGGCCCGGGAAAACGGCCGCAAGGTGGGCGCCTCCAATGTGGACTTCCGGCTCGGGGAGATCGAGCGGTTACCGGTGGCGGACGCGTCGGTCGACGTCATATTGTCCAATTGCGTGATCAACCTTTCCCCGAACAAGGCGGAGGTTTTCCGGGAGGCGTTCCGCGTCCTCCGTCCCGGCGGGCGCCTGGCCATCTCCGATGTCGTCGCGCTGGGACCCATCCCCGAACGCCTGCGCTCCTCGGTGGAGGCGCTGAGCGGCTGCGTGTCGGGCGCCGCGCAGGTGAGCGAGATCCGCAACTGGCTGGCCGAGGCGGGCTTCGAGGCCATCAGCGTGCAGCCGAAGAAGGAGAGCCGCGCTTTCATCGCCGACTGGATGCCGGGGACGGGTGTCGAAGACGCGGTGGCATCCGCGACCATCGAAGCTCGCAAACCGGCGCGCCAGGGCAACAGCTGCTGCGGGCCCGAGTGCTGCCAGCCTGGAGAGTCGGCGTGATGCTGAGCGAGGGCACGCGTTCCGCGCAGCAGGAGCTCGAGCAGAAGCTCAGGCCGTTCGTTGCGCGGCGCGTGCCTCCCGCCGACATCGACGACGTTCTCCAGGACGTGTTCGTTCGCGTGCAGCAAGCGCTGTCCGGGCTTCGAGATCAGGATCGCTTCGTGCCCTGGCTCTACCAGGTAGCCAGAAGCGCAGTTCAAGAGAACTTGCGGCAACGCGCGCGTCATCCGCTGGCTGCGAGCGCCGACGAACCACCGGCGCCGGAGAGCGACGAAGCGGACCCCTCCGCCGGCGGGTTGGCCGCCTATGCAGCGGCTGCCATCGAGCGGCTGCCATCGCCGTACCGCGAGGCGCTGACGCTCACGGAGCTTCAGGGCCTCACGCAGCAGGCGGCAGCTGAGGCACTCGGGATCTCCGTCTCGGGAATGAAGTCACGAGTACAACGCGGCCGCGAGAAGTTGCGCGAAATCATCGAAGAGTGTTGCGCCATCGCGCTCGACGTGCGCGGCGGCGTGATCGACTGCGAGCCACGCCGACCGGGTCAGTGCGCGTGTAGTAAGTCGTAAGCTAGATCAGACTCGGCTCGTCCCCGCGCAACCGTCGAAGGCCCTGAGAGTTCAGGGCCTTTTTTTTTAAGCCTGAACTTCGGCCTGCCGACGTGCGCGAAACGGAAGGGCAGGACGTCCGAGCCTCCGTGGCGCAGCCGAAATTCTTTTGCGTCCTTCGGCAGAGGTCCCCGTCTTGGAGAGTAGAGGCGAGTCATTCGCCCGAACACGAGGAGTACGCCATGTCCAACGAGATTCAAGAGAGCGAGACCCAGGCCGCGGAGCGCGATGAGTTGCAAGCCAAGGATGCTCAGACCGGGTGCTGCGGCGGTGCCGCACCGCAAGGTTCTGACGCCTGTTGCGCGCTGGACGCCGACATCAAGTCCACAGGCGGGTCAGGGTGCGGCTGCGCCCCCAAGGCCGCCGGTGGAGCGAGGCGAAGGGGAGGATGCTGCTAATGGCCTCCCTCGAGACCTTACCCATCGTCGTGATCGGAGCCGGACCGGTTGGCCTTTCTGCAGCGGTCCGGCTGCTCGAGCGTGGCCTCGAGCCGTTGATCCTCGAGGCTGCCGCCGACGTGGCAGCGAGCCCACGCGATTGGGGTCACGTGCGCCTCTTCTCTCCGTGGCGGTACAACGTCGACAAGGCAGCCGTCGAGCTGCTCGAGGCGGCGGGTTGGACTGCACCGCCACCAGACGACCTTCCGACGGGCCACGAGCTCTACCGGAACTATCTGCGACCGCTGGCGGCTCTTGCACGCATTCGCAATCGCCTACATCTGGACCGCCGCGTCGTGGCCATCACCCGACACGGCGTCGACAAGGTCCGCACTGCAAGACGTGAAGACGTGCCCTTCGTAGTTCGCGCTGCGAGCGCCACCGGCGTCACGGAGGAGTTCTTGGCTCGCGCCGTGATCGACGCCACTGGCACGTGGTGGAGTCCGAACCCGCTCGGCGCGGCCGGGATCCCGGCCAGCGGGGAAGCGACGTTCAAGGACCGCGTCCACTACGGGATCCCTGATGTGCTCGACAAGGATCGCAGCAGATACGCCTCGAGGTCCACTCTGGTGGTCGGTGCGGGGCACTCTGCAGCGAATAGTATCCTGGGGCTCGCCGAGCTCGCCAAGACCACCTCCAATACGTCCATCATCTGGGCCACGCGAAGCGACAACCTGACGCGTGTTTTCGGCGGCGGTGACGGCGACGGGCTACCCGCTCGTGGCAAGCTCGGCGCGGAGCTCCGCGCATTGACCGACAACGGGAGCCTCTCTTTGGTCCAGAACTTCCGAATCGAGGCATTGCGCGAAGTCTCAGGCAAGCTCGAGGTGGCCGGGACACGCGATGGCAAAGTGTTCGTGCTCTCCGGGATCGATTCGATCATCGCCTCCACGGGCCAACGCCCGGACCTCACGATGACCCGCGAGCTTCGCCTCGCGCTCGACCCAGCGCTCGAATCCGCGGAGGTTCTCGGGCCGTTGATCGACCCCAACGAGCACAGCTGCGGCACCGTGCGACCCCACGGCGCTCGTGAGCTCGCCCACCCGGAGCCGAACTTCTTCATCATCGGCAGCAAGAGCTACGGTCGAGCGCCGACGTTCCTGCTCGCTACTGGCTACGAACAAGCCCGCTCGGTGGCCGCGATGCTTGCCGGTGATCACGAAGCTGCTGCCCGTGTCGAGCTCGATCTACCCGAGACCGGTGTCTGCAACAGCAATCTGCAAGCTGACGACGACGCTGGTGGCTGCTGCGTCCCGGGCAAAAAGAGCTGCTGTTGAGTGCCCAGAATGCGAGGCCAGCCAGGCGGTGAACGGCCCTGGGCAGCGGTGCTTGGACTGTCACTAGACCAGCTCGTTGCCTGGGGCGTTCTCTACTACTCGTATGGCGTGCTGGCGGTGCCGATGTCGCGCGACCTCGGGGTCCCAACGTCGACGGTCGCCGCCGCGTTCTCGGGTTGCCTGCTCGTGTCGTCCCTGCTCGCCAGACGAGTAGGGGTGCTGTTGGATCGTAGGGGCGCACGCCCGGTTCTGCTCTACGGCGCGATCATCGCCCCCCTTGCGTTTGGTGGGCTCGCGGCCGTCGATGCGGCGCTACCACTCCTGCTCGTCTTTGCCGTGCTGGGTATCGGGCAAGCGTTCTCGCTGTATGAGCCCGCCTTTCGCGCCGTCGTCGACTGGTTTCCTGTCCCCCAGCCACGCTCGCGAGCGCTGCTCGTGCTCACGTCCGTGGCGGGCTTCGCCAGCACGGTGTTCATGCCCCTGACCGTCGCACTCTTGGATGCCTTCGGGTGGCGATTCACCGTTCTGGCGCTAGCCGCGTTGACGGCGGCCGTCACGCTTCCGATCAGGCTGCTCCTTCCGCGGCAGCCGTCCAGTGATGATCCCTGCCGTACGTCAGTCTTGGATTCGGCCTCGCTGCCGCCTGCAGCCTTCACCAAGCTGCTCAGCGGGGGCTTTGCGCTGCAGGCATTCGCAGCGACCGGCGCCACAGTTTGCCTGGTGTGGCAGCTCGTCGAACGAGGCGAAACGCTCAAGGTAGCGGCGGCCCTCGCGGGTTTGGCAGGGGCATCACAAGTCCCAGGCAGACTGCTGCTGTCACCGCTGAGCAGCGTGGTTTCCACCGAGGTCCGGCTTCCCTTGCTGCTCGTCGTTCAAGGCGTCGCGGTGGTCGGGATAGCGGTCCTCTCCGGGCCGGCCGTCCTCGTCGCTGTGATGACCTTTGGTGCGGCCGCCGGCGTCATGACGCTCGAACGAGCCGCGGTCGTCATCGAGTGGTTCGGGCGCGACGCCTTCGGATCCGGAAGCGGTCGGCTCGCGTCGGCTGCGCTTCTTGCTCGCGCCAGCGCGCCTTTCGCCGTGGAGCTCGTGCACGGCAGCTTCAGCTACTCCACCGTGCTCGGATTGCTCGCTGGCTGCCTCCTGATCGGCAGCACTCTGATCACCATAGCGACTCGGGTGCGACGACGAGCAAATGGGAGGGATCCTAGACGACCCGTTGGGACGAGCTGAGCGAGCTCAGCCGTCCTTGACCTGGAACGTCACTTCCACGTCGACGTCCGGCTCGATCTTCACGCCGTACTCCTCGGGCTTGGCGATGCCGTGCTCGAGGATGTTCACCTTGAGCTTGCCGCTGACCTTGATCCCGCCCGCGTCTGGTGTGGCGGTGTACGAGAACTTTCTGTCCTTCGTCTGACCGTGCAGCGTGAACTTGCCCGTGGCGTTGGCCTTGGCGCGCCGTTGGTCGGGAACTGCAGGGCGCTACGCTCGACCACCAAACGTGATGCTCGGGTGCTGGCCTGCCTGCAGGTACTTGTCCTTCATGTGCTTGTCGCGCATGTCGAGGCCCGTAGAGAGCGAGCTCACGGGCACGACCAGCGTGAGCTTGCTGTCCTTCTCGCTGACGGTGAGCGAGCTCGACGTGCCGTCGATGTTCATCGGCACCATGCCGAGTCCCTTGCCTTGGCGAAGAACTGATTTCGCGCGGATTGCTTCAAATATCAGTGCAGAAGCGTGTGCGAGTGAGGTCGGCGCACTGATCGCGAAAGCGAGTGGGGAACCGTGCCCACCTACACGGTGCGTGCGGGGCAGTGATGTGGGCCACACGGTGCCAAAAAACTACAGTGAAATGCGCTGTTACTGAATGCTAGCGTGCGTCTCGTAACGGAACGGTTCGGTGATCCTCCGTGGGATCTTGATCGTCTCGATCGCCGGACCCAGGACGTTAGGAATGAAGGGCCGCGTAGTGTTGGCGAAGCGAGAGGCGATTCGGAAGCTCCTCGATGAGGAGGCGACGGGCAAAGATGACGAGGGTGGACTGAGAGCAAGGGTGCTCGGTCCCATGGCGCAGAAGCGCCATGGCTGGCTGCGCACGCTTTTCGCTTCAGCTCGCCAGATCCTTCGCCGGCGGCCAGGCGGGACCTGACCGCCACGATTTTAGTGCTTGACCGAGAGGGGTCTCAGTCGATAATCTCTACAGAGTTGATGGGCTGACGCTGGCCCGACTGAGACACGGCAAAACAGAAACCTAGTAAATCCGTGGAGATAGCAATGAGTGCCAAGTTCGTGATCGCGAAGCGAGAAGCTGTGTTGAAGATCATCTCGGCTGAACTGCCGGACGATGAGAGCGACTCTTGGAGCGAAGTCGCGATCGAGCCCCGGGCTGAAGGTCGAGGCTTGCTTCGTCAGCTGGCGAACATCGTTCGCCGCCGGCTCGCCTACCAGCACTGATTCACGGCGGAGGTGGTGCGGCTCTAGCTCTCGATCGGCTCGACCGAGACCGAGACAGAGAGCGTCTCCGCACCACCGCCCTCGAACAGGGTGCCGGAAGTCGGCGTCGCGTCGATGTAGTTGCGTCCGGCTGCGACTCGTACGTGCTCCGTCTGCGTCACGCTGCCGTTGGTCGGATCGAGTCCACGCCAGCCGAGCTCGGGCAGATAGACCTGAACCCAGGCGTGCGATGCATCCGAGAGATTGCGGCCTTCTGGCTTGGGGCCGGTGTAAACGTAGCCGCACATGTAGCGCGCCGGAATGCCGAGCAGCCGAGCCAGGCAGATGAAGAGATTCGAAAAGTCCTGACAGACGCCACGGCGCTGCTCGTAGACGTCGAAAGCGGTGGTTCTGACGCTGGTCTCGCCTTGCGCGTAGCGGTACTCGCGGAAGATCGTGGTGTTGAGATCGAACAGCATGTCGAGCACGTCGAAGTCGCTGCGCTCGACGAAGCTCATGGCGTAGTCGGTGAGCTCGCGGAGCTGCGTTTCCGGCAGCTCGGGCGGCAAGAGGTAAGGCGCCAGCACCTCACGCTGCCAGGGCATCCAGACCAGCGGGATGCCGCTGCGCTGGTGCGGTGGGCGACGCTTGAACGGGTCCGAGTCGAGCACGACGACGCGCGAGCGTGCTTCGATCGAGAGCTCCTCGAAGGGGTGCGTCACCTCCAGGCGCCTGGCGCGGTTGCCGAACACGTCCTCGTACTCACGTAGCTTGCCGTTGACGCTGATCTTGAGCTCGAAGGACTCCAGGCGCTGCAGGCGATCGTGCATCGGCTCGAGCCGGAACAGATGCGTGCTGCGCTGCACTGCTTCGGCGTAGCGGTAGGTCGTCAGGTGCCGCACGTCGAAAGTGCGCACTGGCGCCTGCGTCGGGCGGGGCTGCAGCCAGCGGCTCGGCACCCGCGAGACGCGCTCGGGAGCCGCCTTGGGCGGCGGCAGGTCGGCGATCACGTCGCCCTGGCGCAGGATCACCAGGCGGCCGGGCTCGAGCAGCTCGAAGCGCGGGCCCTCGCCCTGCTCGGCGGCGAGCGGCAGCGACGAGACGATGGCTCCTTTGCGTGCACTCGGGCCGCGCCGGCAAAGATCCACGCCGAGATCGGCGTCGCCGAAGGCGCAGCGCTCGAAAGGCGGAAAGACGCGCCCAAGGTGCAGCGTCTCGTCGCCATAGCCGGCGTAGACCAGAAGGTCGTTGCCGTCACCGAGGACGGCCGTGAGATCCCCGAGCTCGCGCAGCTCCTCCATCCAGCCCTGGAGCACGTGAGGGTCGAGGTCACCGAGCGCGGAGGCACCCGCCTCGGCGATGCGCTCCAGCAACAAGCAGAACAGCGCCTCGGAGTCGGTCGAGCCGACCGCCTGAAAGCGTGCTTTCACAGCGATGTCGGGCTTGCGGTTCAGGCTCCCGGCGTGTGCGAAGAGGTAGTCGCGGCGGCCGTGCGAGCGCGCGAAGGGCTGGGTGTTGGCCACGCTCAGCGTGCCCCAGTGCGCTGTGCGCAGCTGTACGACGAACACGCTCGACTCGAGCTGGTCCCAGGCCTCCACGAAATCAGTGCGGGGGGCTCCGACCGAGGGCGCGGCTTCTTTCAGCACCGTGGCGCAGGGCTCGCCCTTTGGATAGAAGCCGATGCCCCAGCCGTCGGGCAGCTTGCGGCCAGGTTTGAGGCAGCGAACGTCGAAGCTCGGCCGCTGTGGGCCTTCGAAGCAGGCTGCAAAGAGCGTCTGCATGGGTCGCCCACTATGGCCAAAGCTCGGCCCGCCGTGCAACCAAGGCGAAACACATGGCCGAAACGCAAACCCTCCAAGGCGAAATAGTGATGAAACCTTGGGCCTGCCATGCTCCCCTAGGCGACCAACCGGGGCGTCCCATCTCGTGCGTTTCACCGACTACAAAACCAACGGCTCTTTCGACGAGCTCTGCGCGGAGAACGGCGCGTTGCGGCCCGCCTACCAGGAGCTGGTCGGCAGCCTGAGTGAGCTCGGCGACGACGAGTTCGAGCGCCGGCGCAAGCTGACCGACCTCCTGCTGCGTAACCAGGGGGTGACCTTCACGGTCTACTCCGACGACCAGGGCATCGAAAAGGTGTTCCCATTCGATCCCATCCCGCGCCTGATCGCCGCGGACGAGTGGGAGCGGGTCGAGCGGGGTCTGGTGCAGCGCATCGAGGCGCTCAACCTGTTCCTGCAGGACGTCTACCACGAGCAGAAGATCCTGCGCGACAAGGTGATCGATCCCGAGCTCGTCTTCGGCGCCACCTTCTTTCGGCGTGAGATGATGGGTTTCGACCCGCCGCGCGGCGTCTACACCCACGTGGTCGGGACGGACCTGATCCGCGACGAGCACGGCGAGTTTTTGGTGCTGGAGGACAACGCCCGCAATCCGAGCGGCGTGAGCTACATGCTCGGCTGCCGGCCGGTGATGAAACGCGTGTTCCCCCGGCTGTTCGAGCAATACGGCGTGCGGCCCGTCACCGAGTACCCGGGCCTGCTGCGCGAGACCCTGACCCACGTGGCGCCCGCCGGCTCGGCCAGCCCCACGATCGCGCTGCTCACGCCCGGTGTCTACAACTCGGCCTACTTCGAGCACAGCTACCTCAGCCGCGAGATGGGCATCCCGCTGGTCGAGGGCCGCGACCTCGTGATCAAGGACGGCGCCGTGTGCATGCGCACCACGCACGGCCTCACGCGCGTGGACGTGATCTATTCGCGCATCGACGACGACTTCATCGACCCGGTGGTGTTCCGCAAGGACTCCATGCTGGGCTGCGCGGGCCTGTTTTCGGCCTACCGCGGCGGCATGGTCACGCTGTGCAACGCGCCCGGCACCGGCGTCGCCGACGACAAGGCGGTCTATCCGTACGTCCCGGACATGATCAAGTACTACCTCGATCAAGATCCGATTTTGCCCAACGTGAAGACGTACATCGCGGCGCGCGACGCCGACCGCAAATACATCCTCGAGCACCTGCCCGAGCTCGTGGTCAAGCAGACGGACGCCTCCGGCGGCTACGGCATGATGATCGGTCCGAAGTCGACGCGCGAGGAGCACGAGCAATTCCGCCAGCGCATCCTGGAGAAGCCCAGGAGCTACATCGCTCAGCCGACGATCCAGCTCGGCACGCATCCCACGGTGGTGGACGGCGGCATCGAGCCCCGCTGCGTGGATCTCAGACCCTACGTGCTCTACGGCGACCGCGTGCGCGTCGTGCCCGGCGGCCTGACGCGCGTGGCGCTCCGGCGCGGCTCGCTGGTCGTCAACTCGAGCCAGGGCGGTGGCTACAAGGACACCTGGGTGCTGGCGAACCAGCGAACGAGCTCGGAGGGCCCGGACGATGCTTAGCCGAGTGGCGGACGCGCTGTACTGGATGGGCCGCTACGTCGAGCGCGCCGAGCACGCCGCGCGCGTGCTGCTCGTCTCACGCGACATCGAGCTCGACCTCGGGCAGCTCGACGCCGACGCGGCGCGCGCCCATCTGGAGACGGTGCTCGGGGCGCTCGGTATCAGCGTGACCCAGGCCGAGATCGAGCCCGCAGTGCACAGCCCGCTCGACGCTGCGTCGATTGCATCGTGCATCGAGCGCGCCCGACAGAACGCGAGGCAGGTGAGGGAAGCCACGAGCTCGCCGATGTGGGAGCAGCTGAACGTGCTCTACTGGCGCGCCCGCGAGGCCGGCAGCGGCAAGGAGGCGGATCTGTTCCAGGTCCTCGGCGCCGTGGTCGACGGCTGCCTGCTCTGGACCGGCGTCACCGACTCCACGATGTCGCGCGACGAGGGCTGGCTGTTCATCAAGCTCGGCCAGCACGTCGAGCGCGCCGATCGGGTCAGCCGCCTGATCGCGGGTCGGGCCAAGCACAGCGCCCAGGCGCTGGCCGAACGCCGGCCGGGCGAGAGCGACAACACCGACAACCTGCTCTGGCTGAGCGTGCTGCGGAGCTGCGGCGCGGTGGAGGCCTATCGAGCGCTACACCCGACACAGGTCTCGGCGCGGCGCGTGCTCGAGTTCATGGTGCTGGAGCGCAACTTCCCGCGCGCCGTTCGTTTCTCGGTCGACGGCGCCGCGGCCATGGCGCGCGAGATCGCCGCCGCCACCAAGCGCGGCGCCGAAGTCGAGCGTCGCTTCGGTAGACTGGCCGCCCAGCTCGACTACGCCGACATGGATGAGCTCGCGTCCCGGGGTGCGGACCAGTACCTGACCGAGCTCTTGCGCGGGCTGGGCGAGGCCAGTTTCAGCGTGCAAAAGAATTTCTTTCTGCACTGAGAGGGCAGCTGATGTTGTACAGCATCGTCCACACCACCGAGCTCTCCTATACGTCGCGCATCAGCGAGAGCGTGATCGAGCTCCGCGTGGCACCGCGCAGCGACGAGCTCCAGACCCTGCGCGGCTTCGGCCTGGCGGTGGGGCCGGCGGCTTCGGTCTTCGAGCACGTCGATTGGCTGGGCAACCGCGTCCACCACTTCTCGATCGTCGACTTTCACGACCGCCTGGTGATCGAGGCGCAGAGCGCGGTCGAGGTGCGTCCGCGCAGCCTCTCCCTGGCGGCCGTGCCCGACGAGCTCGCGGCGCTACCCGACGACCACCGCCTGATGGACTTTCGCGCCTTCGTCGGGCCGGTCGATCGCTGCGACGAGCTCGGCGCCATGGCGCGCCGGCTGGAGCTCGAGCATGCCGGTACCGTCGGCCTGGCGATCGAACGCGTGATGCGCGCGCTGCGCCAGGAGCTCACCTACAAGAAGGGCGTGACCACGAGCGCCAGCCCGGTCTCCGAGGTCGTGCGCAAGGGGGCGGGCGTGTGTCAGGACTTCACGCACGTCGCGATCGCGCTCCTGCGCGCGCTACGCGTGCCGACCCGCTACGTCTCGGGCTACCTCTACCGCGAGGCCGCCGCCGAGCTCGAAACGCACGCCTGGCTCGAGGCCTTCGTGCCCACGCTCGGCTGGATCGGCATCGATCCGACGCACGGTGACCTCGCTGGAGAAGGCCACGTGGCGGTGGGGGTGGGCCGCTCCTTCGCCGACGTGCCGCCCAATCGCGGCATCTTCCGCGGCGACGCGAGTGAGTCCATCAAGGCGCGGGTCGAGATGAAGGCCGTGGCGCAGGTGCCACGCAATTTGCTCGCGCCGCGCCCCGTGCCCCTGAGTGTGCCCACCTACGATCAGGGCCCGGCGCTGCATCGAGAGAAGCTGGATTACCAGCTAGAGCAGCAACAGCAGCAGCAGCAGTGAGCTAGCGAAGCTCGGCTTCGAGGCGCTCGCAGATTGTTTCGAGGACCTTGAC
>DATLIL010001204.1:0-8025 GCA_035539475.1 Polyangiaceae bacterium | reverse complement strand
GACGGGGGAGCCGTGATCCACATGACCCTGCCGCTCGCCGCGTCACCGCCGGAGCTCGCGCCTTGACCCAGGCCGGCGCTCTGGTGCTCGTCGTCGAGGACGAGCCGCAGATGCGGCGCTTCATCAGGAGCTCGCTCACCTCGCACGACTACCGCCTGCTGGAAGCATCCACGGCCAAGGAAGCCGAGGCCCTGATCACGTCGCAGAACCCCGAGCTCATCCTGATGGACCTCGGATTGCCCGATCTGGACGGCATCGCGCTGACGCAGAAACTGCGGCAGTGGATGCGCACGCCGATCATCGTGCTGTCAGCGCGAGGGCGCGAGGACGACAAGGTGGCGGCGCTCGACGCAGGCGCCGACGACTACCTGACCAAACCGTTCGGCGTGAACGAATTGCTGGCGCGCATGCGTGTGGCGCTGCGCCACGCCCAGCAGCAGGGAGTGCCCGCAGCCTCGACCTTCGAGTTCGGCACGCTGCTGATCGATCTCGTGCGTCGCGAGGTGACGCGCGCCGGCAGCGAGGTCCACCTGACGCCCACCGAGTACAAGATGCTCGTGCTGCTCGCGCAGAACGCGGGCAAGGTGCTGACGCATGCCCAGATCCTGCGCGAGGTCTGGGGAGTCGGTCACGCCAACCAGACACATTACGTGCGCGTGCACATGGCCGAGCTCCGTAAAAAGATCGAAGCCGATCCGGCACGCCCGCGTCTGCTGGTGACGGAACCGGGCGTCGGCTATCGGCTACGCGACCGCTCTTGATACTTTCTTGATACCGCGCGCCCCAACCTTGACGCCGTACTGACGCGCCCGGGTCTACACCTTTTCCTGAGAGCGAAAAGGTAGCGATGAGCACGGACACAGCCTCGGTCGCGGGCGTTGGCGCCGTCCGTGAGCCGGGGGGCAACTACCTTAGAGCGCTCGCGCTCGCTGCGCTCGGCGTCGTCTACGGCGACATCGGCACGAGTCCGCTCTACGCCCTGCGCGAGTGCTTCAACGGCCCGCACGGTGTGGCCGTCACGCCCGAGAACGTCTACGGCGTGCTCTCGCTGGTGTTCTGGTCGCTGACCCTGATCGTCTCGATCAAGTACCTGCTGTACGTCCTGCGGGCCGACAACAAGGGCGAGGGCGGCATCCTGGCGTTGATGGCGCTGGCGAGCTCCCAGCTCGGCTCGCCACGGCGGCGCGGCTTCGTGCTGATCATGGGTCTCTTCGGTGCTGCGCTGCTCTACGGCGACGGCGCCATCACGCCCGCCATCAGCGTGATCAGCGCGGTCGAGGGTCTGCAGATCGCGGCTCCGGGTCTCGCTCACTTCGTGATCCCGATCACGATCGTGATCCTGGTCGGTCTGTTCACGATCCAGCGCCACGGCACGGCGCGCGTCGGCGCCATGTTCGGCCCCATCATGGTGATCTGGTTCGTCACTCTCGCGCTGCTGGGGATCACCAACGTGGCCGGGCACCCCGAGGTCCTGGCGGCGCTCTCGCCGCACTACGCGCTCAACTTCTTCGTACACAACGGGGTGCGCAGTGTGCTCGTGCTCGGCGCCGTGTTCCTCGTCGTTACCGGCGGTGAGGCACTCTACGCCGACCTCGGGCACTTTGGCCGCCGCCCGATCCAGCTCGCCTGGTTCACGCTGGTGCTGCCAGCGCTGATCCTGAACTACCTCGGCCAGGGCGCGCTGTTGCTCCAGAATCCCGGCGCGGTCGAAAACCCATTCTTTCACCTGGCGCCGAGCTGGGCGCTGCTGCCGCTGGTGATTCTTTCGACCGCGGCGACGGTGATCGCCTCGCAGGCCCTGATCACCGGCGTCTATTCGCTCACCAACCAGGGCACCATGCTCGGCTTCTTGCCGCGCATGAACGTGCAGCACACCTCAGCCCACGAGCGCGGCCAGATCTACGTCCCGACCATCAACTGGATGCTGATGCTGGCGACGATCGGCCTCGTGCTCGGCTTCAGAAGCTCGAGCAACATGGCCGCGGCGTACGGCATCGCCGTGACCATGACCATGGTCATCACCACCGTGCTGGCCTACTCCTACGCACGGCATGGCTGGGGCTGGAGCAGGTCGCGCGCGGTCGCCATCTCCCTGTTGTTCCTGATCCCCGAGCTCTTCTTCGTGGGCGCTAACCTGACCAAGATCCACGATGGCGGTTGGTTCCCGCTGGTCGTCGGCGCCGCCCTCTTTGCTGTGATGACCACCTGGAAGCGCGGCCGCGCGATCCTGTCGCAGCGCTTCCAGGAAAAGCTGTTGCCGCTGCCCGACTTCGGCGAGCTCTTGCACGTCGAGCTGCCGGCGCGCGTGCCGGGCACCGCCGTGTTCCTGACCAGCTCCGGCAGCGGCACGCCGCCGCCCCTGCTCCACAATTTCATGCACAACCGCGTGGTGCACCAGCGCATCGTACTGCTCACGATCGTGACCACCGATGACGCGCGCGTGGACGAGCGTGAGCGCTGCGTGTGCGAGGAGCTCGAGCACGGCTTCGTCCGCGTGACGGGCCGTTACGGCTTCGTGGAGCACCCGGACGTGCCGCGACTCCTGCTCGATCACGGGATCATCACCAGCGTCGATCACACCACCTTCTTCCTCGGCCGCGAGACGATGATCGCCACGGCGCGCCCCGGCATGGCCCGCTGGCGCGTGCACCTGTTCGCCTTCCTGACGCGCAACTCGATGCCCGCGACGCGCTTCTTCGGCATCCCTCCCGATCGCGTCATGGAAATCGGCGCGCAGATCGAGCTCTGACACTGCCGGACTGCGACGACCTGCCGACTGGATCAGTCACCTGTCCAGCCGGACGATAACGACAAAGCTCGTGGACTGTGTGAACCAGCCATCGAGACTGTTACCCAAGCTCATGGACTCCCCCACCCATCTACCCGGATCGACCTCCCGGACAGCGGATTGGCGTCTCGGAGCGCACGGACTGGCCGTCCCGGACACAGGGTTGGCCGTCCCGGACAGAGGGTTGGCCATGCCGGACAGAGGATTGGCCGTCCCGGACACAGGGTTGGCCGTCCCGGACAGAGGATTGGCCGTCCCGGACAGACGCCAATGGTGAGCGAGCGCGCGGACAGCGGAAATCGCTCCCCGGACACTTCAGAGGCCGCGAGGGAAGGTTCTCACGCGGGAACGCGCAGTCGGTAGCCAACGCCGGGTTCGGTGACGAGGTAGACGGGACGGCTGGGATCGGCCTCCAGCTTGTGCCGAAGCTGCGCCATGTACACGCGCAAGTACTGGGTCTGATCGGCGCTGCCCGGGCCCCAGACCTCCTTAAGCAACTGGCGGTGGGTGATGACGAACCCGGCGTTCTTCGCCAGCGTGGTCAAGAGCTTGTACTCGATGGGAGTGAGGTGCACTTCGCGCTCGCTCACGAAGACCTGCCGGCGCGCCAGATCGACCTTGAGCTCGCCGGTCGTAAACTCCGTGCTGCCGCCCTCCACGCTCGCCGTCCGTCGCAGCGCGACGCGGATCCGCGCGAGCAACTCGCCGACACCGAAGGGTTTGGTCAGGTAGTCGTCGGCGCCGCAGTCGAGCGCCCTGATCTTGTCCTCTTCCTGCCCGCGCGCCGAGATCACGATGACCGGCATCCTGGCCCATTCGCGCAGCCGCTCCGCGACCGTGAGGCCGTCCTGATCGGGCAGACCCAGGTCGAGCAGGATCACCTCCGGGTTCCGGCTCGCGGCCTGCTCCAGGCCCTCCTTGCCCGTCTCCGCCTCCGTCACGCGATAACCGTTGCTGCTCAGCGAAACGCGCAAGAAGCGCCGCATTTGCTGCTCGTCGTCGATCACCAGGATCAAGGGCCCGGTCTCACTCATGGCCTCGTCTCCAGCGGCTCCCGCGCCGTGGGCTCCGCCTGGAGCTTCGGCGCGTCGGCGGCGATGGGCAGAGCGAAGCTGAACACGGCCCCTCCGCCCGGGCGGTTCTTGGCCCAGATACGGCCGCCATGCGCGGCGACGATCGCTCGACAGATGGCCAGCCCGAGCCCCACGCCGCCCTGACCGCCCTCGCGCACGGCGCGGTGGAACTTGTCGAACACACGCGCCTCCTGTCCCGCTGGGATGCCCGGCCCGCGATCAGAGACTTCGACCACGACCTCGTCGAGCCGGCTCGTGCCGCTGATGTCGAACGGACCCTTGCCGTACTTCAACGCGTTCTCGAGCAAGTTGATCAGCACCTGTTCGATCAGGACGGCATCGAGGGGCAGGAGCGGCAGCTCGGGCTCGAGGCTCACGTGTACGTCGTGCTCGGCGAGCGGCTGTTCCAGCCGACTCAAGGCCGAGCCGACGACTTCCTCGAGCGGCACCCACTCCTTCTTCACCCTCACCGCGGCCGCTTCGAGACGCGTCATGTCGAGCAGGTTACGGATCAGGCGGCTGAGCCTTTCTGCTTCCTCGAGGACCGTCTTGGTGAGCTCCTGGCGAGTCGCGGCGTCCAAGGCCTTACCGTTCTCCAGCAGGGTGCTCGCCGCGCCCGTGATCACAGCCAGCGGCGTGCGCAGGTCATGCGACACGGAGCTCAAGAGCGAGCTCCGAAGCTGCTCTGTCTCGACCTCGAGCCGCGCCTTCTCGGTGGCCTCCGCCAGCCGAGCGCGCTCCATCGCCACCGCCATCTGCGCGGCGAAAGCGTCGAGCTGTCGGCGCTGCTCGAGCCGTTCGAAGCGACCGCTCTGCTCGGGAGTGACGCTGACCACGCCGACGGCGCTGCCCGAGCTCACCAGCGGCACGAACAGCGCGCTGCCACCTGGGAGCGTACTGGTGCCGAGCCCTGCCTCCTGGCGGTGCGACCACACCCACTGGCTGATGCTGGCATCGCGCTCGGAGGCTTCGCCCACGCCCAGACTGGCGTAGGCGCGGACGAGCCGCCCCTCCGGGCCGGGTACGTAGACGGCCACGAGCGCGCCGAACACCGTCTCGATCTGGCGAGCCGCCGCGTCGATCACTTCGCGGAGCTCCTTCGCGTCCAAAAGCTCCCGGCTGAGCGCGTAGAGCGCCGCCGTGCGCCGCTCGCGCTCCTGCGCCGCTGCCGCCTGATTGCGCGCGCGTTGCGTCAGGCCGCTGATCACGATCGCCACCAGGAACATGGTCGAAAACGTGACGGCGTGGCGCAGGTCGGCGACGGCGAAGTTGAGCCGTGGCGGGATGAAGACGAAATCGAACAGCGCGACACTGAGGAACGCGGCCAGGATCGACGCGGCGAAGCCCGTGCGCAGCGACACGAGCATGATACCGAGCAGATAGAGCATCACGACGTCCGGGAGCTGATCCGGGCCGAACAACGTCCACGCCAGGGCGGTCGAGAGCAGCGATACGAGCATGGCGGCGACGTAACCTGGTACGTCGGGCGGTGGGCGCGGCTGTCGCTTGGCGGCGGGCGTCTCCGCACCGCGGTCACCGGCCGTGACGTACACGTCGATGTCACCGCTGATCCGCACCATGCGGTCGACCAGCGAGCCGCGCAGCCGATCCAGCCAGCTCGAGACGATGGGTTTACCGACGATGATCTTGGTGACGTTCTGCTCGCGGGCAAAGCGCACGATGGCCTGGCTCGGATTGTCGCTCGACAGCGTCACGACCTCGGCGCCGAGCTGCTCTGCGAGACGCAGGTTCTGGGCCAATCGGGCCGACACCGCCTCCGAGGGCTGCCGCGCGCGCGGCGGCTCGACGTACACGGCGTACCAGCGGGCGTGAAGCGCGCCGGCCATGCGGCGAGCGGCGCGGATCAACTCTGCCGAGTAGGGGCTGGGGCTGACCGCGACCAGGATCTGCTCGGCGGTCGCCCAGGTCTGTTCGATGCCCTGCGCGCGGCGGTAGGCTTGCACTTCGGCGTCGACCCGCTCGGCCGTGCGCCGCAAGGCGAGCTCGCGCAGCGCGATCAGGTTGCCCTTCCGGAAGAAATTCTCGATCGCGCGCTGGGCCTGCGCGGGGACGTAGACCTTCCCCTCGCGCAGGCGCTCCAGGAGATCGTCCGGCGGCAGATCGACGAGCTTGACCTCGTGGGCCTCCGCCAGCACGGAGTCTGGCACCGTCTCGCGGACGGCCACACCGGTGATCTTGGCGATCACGTCGTTCAGGCTCTCGACGTGCTGGACGTTCATCGTCGAAAAGACGTCGATGCCGGCGTCGAGCAACTCCTCGATGTCCTGCCAGCGCTTGGGGTGCCGCGAGCCCTCGGCGTTGGTGTGCGCGAGCTCGTCGACCAAGATCAAATCTGGCCGGCGTGCGAGGGCGGCGTCGAGGTCGAACTCCTCGAGCGTCACGCCGCGGTAAACGACGTGCCGGCGCGGCAAGAGCTCGAGCCCGAGCACGAGCGCGCCGGTCTCGTAACGGCCGTGGGTCTCCACGATACCGACCACGACGTCGCGCTTCTCGCGCTCCATCTCGGTGCGCGCCCCCTCGAGCATGGCGTAGGTCTTACCAACGCCCGGCGCCGCGCCGAAAAATATGGTCAGCTTGCCGCGCTTCGCGCGCTCCTCCTCCGCGACAACACGTTTCAGGAGCTCGTCGGGATTGGGGCGCTCGTCAGGCATGGCGCACTCTGGCGGGTGACCTCACTGGAGCTGATCGAGCGCTAGGTTGAGCTCGAGCACGTTGACCACGGGTTCACCCAACACGCCGAGCTGGCGACCCTCGACGTGCAGTTGCACGAAGTCCTTCAGCCGCTGCTCCGCGAGGCCTCGGCGCTCGGCGACGCGTTTGACTTGATACAGCGCCGCTGCGGGTGAGATGTGGGGATCGAGACCGCTGCCCGAGGCCGTTACGAGATCGACGGGCACCGGCGCGGCGTTGCCGGGGTCGGCGGCGCGCAGTGCCTCCACTCGCGCCTTCACGGCCGCGCGCAGCGCTGGGTTCAGCGGACCCAGGTTGGAGCCGCTGGAGGCGCCGCCGTTGTAGGCAGGCGTCGTGGCTGATGGCCGGCTCCAGAAGTAGCGCGGGTCGTCGAAGGGCTGGCCAATCAGCTTCGAGCCCAGCACCTTGCCATCTTTCTCGATCAAGCTGCCGTTGGTCTGTGACGGAAAGGCTGCCTGGGCAACTGCAGTCACCAGCAGTGGATAGGCGACGCCCGTGAGGACGGTGAGCAGGAAGAGCAGAATCAGTGCAGGGCGAAGGCTTTGGGCCATGGCTTTCACGCGAGGTGGAGCAGCACCAGCAGGACGTCGATCAGCTTGATACCGACGAACGGCAAGACGATGCCGCCGACACCGTAGACGAGCAGGTTGTTGCGCAGGAGCAGCGCGGCGCTCTGCGCCTTGTAGTGAATGCCGCGCAGGGCCAGCGGGATCAGCGCGATGATGATCAGCGCGTTGAAGATCACGGCCGACATGATCGCGCTGGTCGGCGACTCGAGGCGCATGATGTTGAGCGCGCCGAGCGCCGGGTAGGTGGTGGCGAAGGCGGCCGGGATGATGGCGAAGTACTTGGCGACATCGTTGGCGATGCTGAACGTGGTCAGCGCGCCGCGAGTGATCAACATCTGCTTGCCGATCTGCACGATCTCGATGAGCTTGGTCGGGTTCGAGTCGAGGTCGACCAGGTTGCCCGCTTCCTTGGCGGCCTGGGTGCCGCTGTTCATCGCCACGGCCACGTCGGCCTGCGCCAGCGCCGGAGCGTCGTTCGTGCCGTCGCCGGTCATGGCCACGAGCCGTCCTCCGGCCTGATGCTCGCGGATCAGCGCCAGCTTGTTCTCGGGCGTGGCCTCTGCCAAGAAGTCGTCGACGCCCGATTCGGCGGCAATCGCTGCAGCGGTGAGCGGGTTGTCGCCCGTGATCATGATGGTCTTGATGCCCATGCGGCGGAGCTCGAGAAAGCGCTCCTTGATGCCGCCCTTGACGATGTCCTTGAGCTGCACGACACCGAGCACCCGCGCGCCTTCCGCCACCACCAGCGGCGTGCCGCCCTGCTTGGCGATCGTCTCGACCGCGCCCTGGACCTCGCGCGGCACCTTGCCACCGTTCTCGCCGATGTAGCGATCGACGGCGTCGGCGGCACCCTTCCTGATCTGACGGCCAGGCAAGTCGACAC
>DATLIL010001203.1:0-6696 GCA_035539475.1 Polyangiaceae bacterium | reverse complement strand
GCCCCCTTTCTCGCCGACGCCGTCACTCGCGGCCAGGCAGAAGACACCTGGAATCTGCTCTCGATCCAGTTCGGCTTCGAGATCTGGCAGAGCGCCAGCCCGTTCGCAGTTAACTCGTTCAGTGCCGTGGTGAACTAGAGTTGGTTGGTGCTCGGCGCGCTTCGCGCGCCTCGCTAGTTATTGTTTTTGCGGAGTTCCCGGCAACGCGCCTGGCCTTCCGGGTGACCTGGCAGAAAGCGGCGCCTGTTCGGTCAGTTTGTTGTGACTCGAGTCTCGTTCGCAGATCGTGATCTGCCAGTGCCAAGACCCGCAGGTGGATCCGGCTCAGCCCGCTGCCGCGGGCTTCGCGCAATCCCAACGGCACTCTACGAACCGCGCCCACGGTGATGGTGGCGCCGAGCTCGCTGCGGTCAGCGTCGATCCCGTCGACAGCCACCGCGCCTTCGCGGATGACCAGGGCCCGAATTGAGCGGCTTGCCGATGTACTTGCTTTGGTTTCCTGGTTGCTGGGAACACACCGTAACGGCGCCGCCTGTCGCGCTTGAAGCGTGGGCTGTGTACGATGCCTGGTCTGCCCCCGCGTTCGAACGGAGGTAGTCTTTGACCGATGACCGAGGGCCCACCGGCGCGCATCCGCTCGCCGATTCGAGGAGCTCGGCGCAGTCACGTTCGAAGCGATCGAGATCGCCCCGTTCGAAATCGAGCGCTACGGTGTCTCATTCGGCCTGATTCCCGAGCCCCCCGAAGACGAGGACGAGCCATGGTCCGTCGTCGCCGAGCCAGGAAACTTCATGGCCTTTTACCCACCCTGGGACGGCGACTACGATACGTGAACGGTAGAACGCAAATGGACACGTTGGACCAAGTGCTCGAGCTACTCGAGTTCGATGATCTCCAATGCAACGTCACTCGGCGGGATGGTCCCCTGGTCGTCACCAGTGACGGTGGATGCAGCTGGTGATTCATGATGCTGGCGGGGACTCGGTCGAGGTGCTCTACGAGCAGGCTCCCCATGTAACGGCGCGAGAAATCCGTCAGCCTGCCGCCGCAGCTCGCCTCGTGCGAGCGATCCTTCGAGGGCCAAGCTGGCCGATCTGACAGCGCGACAGGCATTGTCGTTTGCGGCGTGTTCCCAAAACCAAATCGACCAGGGTGGCTGACGAGCGATTCACCCCCATAGCAATCTTGCTGTGTTCCCTGGGCGATGCGGAACGGGTCCACGCGCAGTCGTGAAAGCGAGTCCTGCGTCAGCAGGACGAGCCGCATGACACTCTGGATCTCGGAAGAACAGATCTCGATCACCCAGCGAGACCCGAGTCACGAACGCGCTGTCATCAATCCCGCTCCGAGCGTTCGTAGCGCTCGGAGCGCCAGCGCTTGGCGCTCTTGCCACCGCCGCCGATGAGGCCAATGTCTGCGGCTGCGGCCAGGGCTACGAGCAGCCAGCCCAGGGGTTCCATCTGATTGGGCTGACCCAGTGAGTTCATGCCGAAAGCGAACGTCAGTGTCGTGAGCGGCATGAAGAAGAAGCCGAGCAGAGGAAAGATCCAGTGCTCGTAGGCGCGGCTCAGGTAGTTGCCGCCCAGGAACCAGACCAGGAACAGGGCAACGCGGGGGAACGCCAGGGCGAGGCAGCCGACGAAGCAGGGCACGGCAGAGTTTTAGTCGAGCTTCGGCTGGGGCGCCCCAGGGCGGCGGCCACGGCCAGGCCGGCCAGCGTCAGGCGGCGTCTGGCGGCGTCGACCAGGCCCTGGGTCTCGAGCTCCTGGAGAGCTGTGCCGAGCTGGGCGTCGCTCAGGCGGAGGCGGCGGCAGAGGGTGGCGCGCTCGGGCGGCTGTCCGTAGCGGGTATGGCGGAAGATCTGCTGGAGCACGGCGAAAGCGGCGGGCTGTTTCTGCATACCCGTTCAGTACCTGAACCCAGGATCAGTAGTCCACAAAACGGCCGACTTCGCCGTCGCTTCGCTAAGTGTCGGCGGTGCCGGGCAGCGGTGCGGGCTGCACTTTGATCTTCTGAAAACGCGCGAGCTGGACGAGCCCCGCCGGTGCACCGCGCGGCTTGCTCACCTGCGAGACACGGCAGTAGTGCACCTCGACGCTGCGCGCATTACGAGCCTTCGAGTACCAGGCTGCCAGTGCTGCCGCGCGCTCGAGAACAGGGCGCGGGATCTCGTGCCCTGTGTCGCGCACCACGACGTGGCTGCCAGGCGTGCCACCGCCGACGTGGAGCCAGAGATCAGCGGGGCGAGCGACGTGAAACGTCAGCGTGTCGTTGTCTTCGTCGGCGCGTCCGACAAGGACTTCATGGCCCTCGATCACGAACGTTCGATAGGGCCTTCCTTTGCTGGCCATGGTTCATTGCCTTGCGTCTCGAGCCAACTAGCTTCAAACATACAGTGGCGTGTCAGTAGAGCAGGCCAAAGTAAAAGGGATCGCGTTCAGGACCATCGGGCTGTGCTTCAAGGAGCTGCGTGGGTCAGAGGCCTGGGAGCGCGCTCTCGAGCTCATGCCCGTCGAGCTCGCCGAGGGCTACCGCTATCATACTTTGCTGGCGTCGAGCTGGTACCCCATCGCACTCTATCGCGCAGCGTTCCGATCCTTTCGCGGCGTGCGTAACGATGGTCCAGAGCTCGCGCGCGCAGTCGGGAAGCTAGCTGCACGCCATGACATGTCCGGCGTGCACAAGCAAATCCTTGCCAGGCTGATCTCGCCGCAGGCCCTGCTCGGCATGTCGCAGCGTGTGTTCAACACATACTACGACACGGGCAAGTTCGAGCTACTCGAGTCGCGCCGCGGCTTCGTCCATTGTATGTTTCGGGACTGTCTCGGCTTCGACGAAAACATGTGGAGCGAAGTCGCGGGTTCGTGCGAATCACTGCTCGAGATCGCGGGCGCTGCCAACGTGCGTATTCGTTTACTACAGGGTGCCCGGGATGGTGATAGCAACGCTGAGTTCGAGGCGCGCTGGACCTAGCGCGATGCCCGAGACGTGCTAGCGTGGCAGTCGTGTCGAAAGCTGGCAAGAGGCTCTTGAAGCTGAACGTCGACGGTGAGTGGGTGCCGGCCAAGGTTACCGAGCTAATCGTCGACTTTGCCGCCCCCCTGCTGCAAACGGGTGGCGGACCACGCAACATCCAGGACGTAAAAAACATCATGCTCTTGGCCAGCGTGTGCTGGAACCTGAGGGTTTTCGAGCGCGCACGGGCGCCCGAGTTCGACGAGCTCAAGGAGCTCTTCGACGTGGCGCTGAGCTCGATGCCCGAGCCGGGGCCGTCGCTGCTCCAGCACCTAATCGCGGAGCGCGAGTCCAACTTCGAGAACATCCCCTTCGCGGTGCTGGTCGACGTGCGTGGCACGTCGCTCGACGATTGCCGCATCCACGCTGAAGCTCGGCAAGCGCCCGTGCGCCTCTTCAATTAGAAGCGGCCGCTCACGCCGACGTACGCGCTCTCGCTGCTGGCATCGGCCGTGAGCAAGAGCCACGAGCCCGCCGCGACGCCGACGATGCCGACGCCGAAGGCGATCGTCGATAGCGTGGCAGCGTCGCGTGCGTCCTCGATCAAGGCGGAGCCGGTGTCGTCGCAGCGCTTGTTCGGACAGTGCGCATCGGCGTCGTCACGCTTGGAGAACGTGCGCACTCCGAAGTAGCTGCCGGCGGCCACGCCGAGCACACCGACGCCAAGCGCCACGTAGCCGAGCGTGCGCTGCGAGCCAGCGTCGGATTTTTGCACGCCCTGATCGACCGGCGCCGCCGGCTGAGCCGCCGGGGTAGGGGCGGGCGCAGGGACGGGTGCAGTCGCTGGCGCGGGCGCAGTCGCCACGCTGGGTTCGAGCCGGGGAATGACCAGCGTCTCCGTCTTGCCCGCGCTGACCTGGAATTTGCGTGACCACGGCTTGCGATCGGGCGCGCTGACCTCGACGCTGTGCTCCCCCGGATCGACGGGGATCGAGGAGCCCAGCGCACCTTCGCTCATGCTCGTTGCGTCGAGCTTGATCTGCATGCCGGGAGCGACCTCCTCGGCGCTGACCACGACCTTCGGCACGAGCGGCTCGATCGCACGCACACGCTCCTGGGCAAACGCCTTGCGCTCGCCGCTGGCCTGCGCCGACACGGTCGTGAACTCTGCCCAGGCCGTGGCGAGCAGGCCCTGCTTCTCGTGGCAGACCGCCAGGTTGAGCAACGTGCCGACCGCTGGCGCGATGCGCTGACTCTCGCCGAACTTGGCGCACGCTTCGGCGACCTTGCCCTCGTCGAACAGGCGGCGGCCGTCCTGGAAGAACGCCTCGGCCAGCGCGCGCTCGTTGCCCGATTGGGCCGTGACGACCGGAGCCGTGAAGCAGCCGGCGAGCACGATGGCGACGAACAGCGGTCGTTTCATTCTCGGGCCTCGAGGACATTGCCGCGCGGCTTGCTCGGGCTCGGACGCAGCGGTGCGCGTGGCTTCTTGGCAGCAGGTACGTTCGCGCTGGCCGACGCGGCGGGCGGCTCACTCGGTACCGGTGCGACGGTCGGCGCTGCGAACGCGGGGGTGGCGCTGATGACGGGCTCGGGGACGGTAGGCGCTGCCGCCGCCGCGTCGACGGCGACGCCCGGTGGCTCGGCTTTCAGCCGCGCCTCTGCTTCGAGCCTGGGCTGCAGCCAGAGTTGCCAGGTCGCGACGCCTGCACCGAGCAGCAGCAACAGGCCGAGCGCCCCCAGCGTGAACGTGCTGCGGCGCTTCGCCGGTTCGAGCGGCGTCCAGCTGGTGTCGGTCTGTGCCGGCGCTCCGGGCGTCGGAGTCGTCGGTACGCGATCGACGCTCGGGGAGTGCCCGGCGAGCAGGGTCTTATCCGTAGCGGTTCCGTAGACGTCGCTGGTGAGCCGGTCGACGATGGCGCGCGAGCGCGGCGGCGCGAAGGGCGCCAGATCGCTCGCCAGCTGCGCCACGCTCTGATAGCGCCGCTCGCGATCGCGCGTGAGGCAACGCAAGATCACCGCCTCGAGCCGCTCGGGCAGGTCGGAGCGGTGCGAGCGCGGCGGCTGAGGAGTATCCATCAGCACCGCGGCGAAGAGCTCCGTGCTGGTGTCGCCGGAGAACGGCGCCTTCGAGGTCAAGAGCTCGTACAGGATGACGCCGAGCGACCAGACGTCGGAGCGATGGTCCGCGGTCTTGGTCGAGCGGATCTGCTCGGGCGACATGTAGCGCGGCGAACCCATGATCGAGTTCGTCGACGTCAGCGAGTCGCTGCTGTCCGGGCTGCTCAACGCCTCGGATTTGGCGATGCCGAAGTCGAGCACCTTGATCAGCGGCGTGCCGTTGCTGCGCCGCGTGAGAAACAGGTTCGAGGGCTTGAGATCGCGATGGACGATGCCGAGCGCGTGCGCGTCGGCGATGGCGTCGATGGCCTGTAGCAGGTAGTCGACGGCGTCGGGCACCGGGAGCACGCCCCTGTCCTCGAGCTCGGCGGACAGATCGTGCCCGGCCAGGTATTCGACGATCATGTACGCCGCGCCCTCGCCGAACACGCCGACGTCGATCACCTGAGCCACGTGCTCGTTCTTGATCTTGGCGGCGGCGCGCGCCTCGCGCTCGAAGCGGGCCAGCGCCTCTTTCTGTCCGACGCTGGCGGCGCCGAGGAACTTGATCGCCACGCGCTCGTCGAGCCGTTCGTGACGTGCAGCCATCACCACGCCCATGCCACCGCGCCCGAGCACGCGCTCGATCCTGTACTTGCCCAGGAAGAGCTCGCCGGGTTGTACCGGCAGAGGCGCGTCCGGCGCCGTGTGCCGGGTAGCGCCGGCAGCCGGAGTGGTCTTGTCGTCTGCGGGGGCAGAGTCGTCCACGCTTGCTCCGATCATACACGCCTACGCCGGACCGCAGACCCCCGTGTCCTGGTTGCACACACCTATCGGGCAAGGGTCACCGAGGCGACAATCCGGCACACACTCGCCGTCGCAGCCGAGCGGCGCCTCGCAGCAGACCTTGTCGGCCGGACAGGGCATCAGTGAGCAATGCACCACGCAGGTTCCTGCACAAGGGGCCGGGTACTGGCAGCAGATTTGATCGGTGTCGCACTCATTGGTGTGCTCGCACGGCTTCGGTCCACCGCCGGCGCCGCCGTCCGCGCCGCTGCTACCTGCCGAACCTCCAGCCGGCGCGCCTGCCGCGCCCGCGCCGCCAGGCTCGTCCGTTCCCGCGCTGCCACCCGCTACTGAGACGCTGCCGCCGTCGCCGGTTCTGCCGCCGTCGCCGGTGCTGCCAGCGTCGCCGGTGCTGCCACCGTCGCTGGCGCTACCGCCCTTGCCACCGTTGCCGCTGGACTGACCCGCCGATCCGCCGTTGTCAGCGCCGCCACGTCCGCCCGCGCCCGCAGCGATTTCGCTCTCCTCACTGTAGTCGGAGAGACCGGCGATCGCCGCGCAGCCCACTTCCGTGAACACGAGCAGCGTGATCGACCACCTCAGTCTTGCGCGCGGGCGCATGGATTCCGTTCACTCTTTCACGCCACGCGCGCCACCAGCAAGCGGAAGTCACACTTCGTCAGAACCTCGTCATTTGTGAGGCGCACACTCAAGTCAGCCGTCCGAGCGGGCGTCAAAACGCGGCGGTCCCCGTCACGTCGGCGGTAGGGGCCCCCACCCGAGGTAGGACACATGAGTACACGTCTGCGCACTGCCCGTCTCTGTATTGGACTGTCCATCGCGCTCGTCGCCGCC
>DATLIL010001202.1:0-5166 GCA_035539475.1 Polyangiaceae bacterium | reverse complement strand
TCTTCTTGCGGAACGTCTTGCTAAAGAACAGGAAGTGCACGCGGGCGGCGGCGTTCAAGTCGCCGCTCAGGCTCGTCAGGCCGAAACCGGCACCGAAGTCCCAACCGCCCGACCAGCGGTAGACGCTACCGTTCGGGATCCCGGTCAGATCGTCACCCGCGAAGTCGCTGTCCTGGTAGTCGCGGTTGAAGTCGGCCTCGTCCAGGGTTTCGCGCTCGACGCCCATGCTCACGCGTACGGGCGCGTCGACCTCGATCAACTTCAGCACGCCCTCGAGCCCGACGCTCGCGCCCGCGACACCGAGATCGATGCCGATGCCGACGTAGAGCGAAGTCTCCAGCGCAAGGCCAGGCGTGATCACGGCGCCGGCGCTGGCTCGCGGGTCACCCTCCATGTCGAGCTCGTAGTCGACGCCGCCCTTGATGAACCAGCTGCCATAGAGCTGGGCGTCGACCACCAGCGAGAGCGGACCGATCGGGATCGGCGCGTGCACGCCCACGAGCGAGAACGATTCGCCAACATTTACCAGCTCGCCCTCCGAGACGGCGCCGGTGCCCGCGGCTGCCTCCAGGAAGTCTGCGCGCAGGTCGGCGTAGTTCTGCGCGATGCTCTCGTAGCGGGCGATTACCGCGTTCACCAGCTGTTCTGGACCGTAGTCATCGCAGTCGAAGTCCGGGTCCGTGTTGGCCAGGTCGAAAGCATAGATGAACAGATCGCAGACGGCCTCTCCATCGTTCGGGTCGTATGCTGCCTTGATCTGGCGCGTGAAGAGCGCCGCTTCGCGCAGCAGCCCGGCGGCCAACGACAGCTCGGACGCCAGGTTCTCACACTCGATGGACTCGGTGTCCACCGGCTCCACCGCGGCGACCGTCTCGCCGAAGATCTGGAACTTGCCTCCAGATGTGATGCCGCATTCGGTGATCGATGCACCAGCGTTCACGTCGATGGCCGTTCTCGGCTTGCCGAACACCCTGGCGCCGGCGATGAGCGAGCCCTCGGCACGCAGGTCGATGTGGAACTGGTCCATGCCCCTCTGCTCGAGCGCCACCGTGTGGTAGAGGCGCGGGTTCATGAACAGGCCCCAGCTCGCGCTGCCCAGGTCGACTGGCGCTTCGCGATCTTGGGCCGCCTCGAAGGTCTCGTCGTCCTGCGGCGTCGGGTCGAGATAGAGGTTGCCGTTCTCTGCGTTCCCGCTGCCGAGTGGGTCCATGTTGCAGCGGTCGGCCTTGGCGAGCTCGAGGTAGTCCGTGACCTTGGCCTGGTTGGCCTCCGGAATCTCCGTCACGACGTTGTCCCGCGGCGGCAACTGGTCGGTCACGTCGCTCGGGCTGCTCGAGCCCCAGTCTTCGTCGGCCGTGCAGTGGTAGATGACCTCGGTGTCGCAACCGAGCGGGTCGTCGTCGACGCCCGTGCAGTCGTAGCGGGAGGCGCAGCCGCGCGCCGTCTCGCTGCACAGCGTGTCCACGCAGTACGTCGCGCAGACGGCGCCGTTCTGGTAGCCGGCGCAATCGGTGTCGGCGTTGCAGGTGGTGCTGCGATCGACGCTGTCGGGGTTGACCGGGCACTCGTAGCTCGGGTGGCGTCCCTCGCTGTCGCAGGCCTCGGTCGGCGTGCTCGGGTCGTTCAGGCGTGCATTGACCTCGTCGAGGTCGAGCCGCGCTGCGTCCGGTTGGTCGCTGCCGCAGAGCTCGACCAGGGGGCAGCCGTCGCTGGGCGTCGTTTGCTCGAGCCCGGAGTAGCGAATGATGCCGCCGTCGTCGGTCATGCCCGTCGCGACGAGCGACGATTCACCGCACACGTCGATGTCGGCGTCCGGCAACGTTCCCGACGCCGGCACCTCCGTGAAGAAGTCCGACGAGCGGAAGGTGATCACGGTGTCCGGACGGACATCCAGGCTCTTGGCGAAGAACTGGCCGCTGTGACGGCCCTTGCTCGGCCCGAGCGTGAGCGCAGCGTTCGGCGCGATCATCAGGCCGTCGAAGGGAACCTCGAACTTCAGCCGCGCGCTGCCGAGATAGCCGACGAGCCAATCGGCGGCGTTGCCGCTCGTGGTGCTCAGGGCACCGCGCCACTGGAAGATGTCGCGCACATAAACGGCGATGCGCTCGCCGCCGTCCTCGAGCACCACGTTCGAGCCAGGAAGGATCTCCAGCGTACCGGCGAAGTGCTCACCCGGCGAGATCACCAGGGTCGCGCCCGACCCGACGCTGACGGTGCCGTAGACGACGCCTGCCTCGAGCGTCACGCTCTGGCCGCTCGCAACCACGACGTTCGTCGCGGTTCCGGCGGGCCAGCTCACCAGGAACGTCTTGCCGGGAGGGTTCGCGAATGACACGCCCGTGCTCGAGCCGCCCAGGATGGTTGCATCGTTGGCCTTCTGAATCGTGCTGCCGACGATGGCCGCACCGGTGATCACCGCGCGATTCTTCAGCGTGAGCTTGGGTTCGCTGTAGACGTTGCCCGCGCGCGCCGCGATGCCGAGCTCCGTGCTGCCGATGCCGAGGTTGCTGATCGGCGCCTCGACGGTGGAGCGCTCACCAATGTAGAGCTGGCCAGTCGCACCGAGCACCACTGTGCTGGGTGACAATCCGGGTGCGACGCTGATGTTCAGCTCGTAGACCTGCGCCGGTTCCACGGCGCCGGCGCTATCGATCCAGCCGAGCGTCGAGCTCGACGAGCCCGCGGTGCCGAACGCTGCCAGCGCGACGCAAAATGCCGTCAACGGCCGCCCCCAGCGTCGGTTGCGCACATTTACCCACAGCTCCAACTTTACACCGTTCGCCATCCATGTCTCCCAGCAGCGGCCCCAACTGAGCCCGTTGCTGAACCCTAGTCACGGATCGACGCCAGAAGCAAGCTACGCAAATCTGGCGTAGTTCGCCAGAGTGCGTCATGCCTGTCGCGCTCGTTGTCGGTAACTCCGACGGCATCGGTCTGGCGCTGACGCATCTGCTGCTCGACGAAGGCTGGCGCGTCGTCGGTGTTTCTCGGAGCGCGAGTCGCATCACCGCGGACCATTACGAGCATCACGTGTGCGACGTCCGCGACGACGGATACTCCGCTCGGCTCGGTGACATCGTCTCCGTGCTGGGTGAGCTCGACGTCTGCGTCTACTGCGCCGGAGTCGGAGAGTTTCTCGATCTCGAGACGATGGCCGCGGAGAGACTCGTCTTCGAAACGAACTTGCTCGGCGCGGTAGCGACAGCGCAGAGCGTGATCCCCGTGATGGTCCGCGCTGGCCGTGGTCACTTCATCGGCCTCTCGAGCCAGGGCGACGCCGTGATCGATCCTGGCGCTCCGAGCTACGCCGCATCCAAGGCGGGTCTTACTTCCTACCTCGAAGGCCTGGCGCTGGCCTGCCGCCGGCGCGGCGTGAGCGTCACCAATCTGCGCCTGGGTTTCGTGGACACCAAGATGGCCAAGGCCCAGGTTCGTCCCTTCATGCTCTCACCGGCGCAGGCGGCGGAGCGCATTCGCTACTGCATTCGCAAGCGACCGATGCGAGACACGTTCCCCCGGCGGATGGCTGTCCTGCTCTGGTTCTCTGGCTTGGTCAGCAGCATCCGCCGTCGCTTCGCTTGACGAATCGTCAGACGTCTTCTTCGGGGAGCGGTTGAGGACCCGGGACGATACCGGCAATGTCCGGATCTTCTCCGGGCGTTGGCGGCGGTCGATTGTTCTTCTCGTCGCGACGCTGAGCGCGGCGCTGTGCCTTGTCGCCCTGTCTCTCCTGACGAGCCTTCTCTTTGTTGCGCTTGTTGACTGAAACGGGCAAGACGATTTCCTTGCTGAGGGACCTGTCGTGAAGCGCTCGCTCGTGAACGCTCCGGGGAAGCAACTATGCGCCAAATTTCGCGCGCGCGCCCCTTGTCTGGCAACGGCCCTGATCCTGGACGATTTCGGGATTTTGAGATGGCATCACGTCCATGGCTGGGCTATTGTCAACCCGCCACTGAACGTTTCCGCTGGACGACCCGGCCTGCTCACCAGAGCCGCCGCGTCCCTGGGTTGAGGCGACGCTAGTGGCCGTGAAAGTTCACTTTTTCACGGCCGACATCCGACCTCGACGGCTAGTTGGATTCGGATTCCGCGTCCCCCCGGGCGCGAGTCAGCCGTTCGATGGCAAGTAGAAGAGAACAATGGGAAATCGTTTGTACGTCGGCAATCTGTCTTTCAACGCCGACACCGAGACCTTGCGAGCAGCCTTCGCAGAGGTCGGCGACGTCACGGACGTCCACGTCGTCACCGATCGTGAAACGGGGCGCTCACGCGGCTTCGGGTTCGTCACGATGGCTAACGCCGGTCTCGCCGCCGAAGCGATGTCACGCCTCAACGGCACCACGCTCGACGGTCGCGCGCTGCGCATCGACGAGGCAACGGAACGCCCGCGTCGCTAGGACGCTTTTGCTTCAGCGCGGGGCTCCGGCGCTGACCATGTTCGAGGCCCCGCTTCCTGGACGGCTCGAATGTGGGACAACCAACATCACGCAGCAGCACAGCGCTACGCCGAACGCCGCCAGCAGGAGGACGCCGCCCCGCGGCTCCTCACGCAGGTTCCGGCGCTCAAGAGCCTGGTGCTCGACATCCAGGAGCGAAGCGGGGGCTGGCCATCACCCGATCCAGCCGGGTCGCACGTGAGGCATATCGTGGTCTCCACGGCTCCCGCGCTATTTCTGATCATGTGCCACGATCCGGCTTGCAGAGACGGCGGTCACGACATCACGTCGGCCGTCATGCGAGCGTTGCGGGCTGGTCAGACGACTTTCACAGGCGAGGATCGTTGCACGGGACGGCTCGGTAGCGCCGACTGTCAGCGACACATCCGTTTCGCCGCTACCGCCACTTACGAGGGGACCCCGTCGGGGAACCACACACCGTGAACGATCGGGCGCGGCCCGCACACGGACAAGAAAGAACATAGAAAAATGGGAAACAGACTATTCGTTGGCAACCTTTCTTTCGACGCAACCACCGAGTCCTTGCGAGCGATGTTCTCGGCAGTCGGCGACGTCGATGACGTCGCGATCATCACCGATCGCGAGACGGGCCAGTCCCGCGGCTTTGGCTTCGTGACCATGAGCTCCTCGGACGGCGCGCAGAGGGCCATCGCCGAGCTCAACGGCGCGAGCCTGGAAGGCCGGCAGATTCGAGTGAACGAGGCCGAGG
>DATLIL010001201.1:0-3088 GCA_035539475.1 Polyangiaceae bacterium | reverse complement strand
CCAGAAGTGTGCCGTCTCGGTGTGCTCGGGTTTCGTGGGCAGCAGCGAATGGCGACGAAATGGCCGCCATTGGCGGACGAAGTGGCCGCCAGGGTGAGCTTCAGTGCCGTGGGAGGCAGCGCAGGCGGAGAGCGTGCACGCCGCGAAAGCTGGGAGGCGATCCTCCCAGGTCGTGGAACTTCGCGTGGGCGGAGCGCGAGTCGAAACGACCGAGGCCGCGTACTAGTCTGCGAAGCGGCCGATCCCGTCGCGCGCCGACCCTTTTCGCGGCGTGCGCGCGCCGCCGAGCAGCCGACCTGCGTTGTGGTGCGACGGCGCGGCAGTGCGGCAGGCGGTGCCGTTACGGCGTGTTCCCCAAACCAAACCCTAAAAAGGGAGAGGGGAGGGTCAGCCGGAGATGACGCCGTACTTCTTGCCGACGGCGCGGAACGCCTCGAGCGCGCGGTCGAGGTGACTGCGCTCGTGCGTGGCCATGTAGCTCGTGCGCAGCATGGCGCTCTTGGGCGGCACGCCGGGCGAGATGAACGGGTTCGTGTAGATGCCGTACTCTTCGAGCAGGTCGCGCCACATCATGATGGTGCGCAAGTCCTGGCGGATGAAGATCGGGATCACGGCCGTCTGCGTGTGGCCGAGCTCGAAGCCCATCTTCTTCAGCTCGTCACGCATGTACGTGAAGTTCTCGCTGAGCTTCTCGATGCGCCAGGGCTCTTCTTGCATGACCTCGAAGGCGGCCATGGCGGCGGCCACGCTGGGAGGCGCGGCGGCGGCGGCGAACATGAAGCTCGGCGCGAAGTGACGGATGTAGTCGAGCACCTTGCGCTCGCCCACCAGCCAGCCACCGATGCTGGCCAGGGACTTGGAGAAGGTGCCGCCCATCAGGTCGACCTGATCGCTGACGCCGAAATGGTGGCTCGTGCCGCGACCGCCGGGACCGATCACGCCGAGGGCGTGAGCGTCGTCGACGAACATGCGGGCGCCGTGCTTTTTGACCACCGGAACCAGCTCGTCGAGCTTGGCGATCTCGCCTTCGGCGCTGAAAACGCCGTCGGTGATCACGAAGGCGCCTTCGCCCTCTTCCAGTTTCTCGAGCGTCTTGTCGAGCGACTCGGCGTCGTTGTGGCGGTAGCGCACGAGGCGGGCGCCGGCGGACTGACCCAGGCGCGCGCCGTCATAGAGCGAGGCGTGCACGTTGCGATCGATCACGGCCACGCTGTGCTTGTTGGACAGCAGCGCGGCGCACACGGCCAGGTTCACCTGGTAACCGGTGGTGAAGACGAGCGCGCTCTCCTTGCCGAACCAGGCGGCGAGCTTGGCCTCGAACTCCTCGTGCAGCTTCATCGAGCCGTTGACCAGGCGAGAGCCGGTCATGCTCGTGCCGAAGCGATCGATGGCGGCCTTGGCGGCCTCGCGCACCTTGGGGTGCGTGGTCAGGCCGAGGTAGTTGTTGGAGCCGAACATCACGACGCGGCGGCCGTTGATCAGCGCCTCGGGGCCGTCGTTCAGGTCGAGCGGGCGGAAGAAGGGGTAGATCCCCATCTTGCGCGCGTTGTCCGCCGCCATGAACTTCTGGCACTTCTCGAACACGTCCTTGCCGCCGATGCTGGCCAGCGAGGTGCGCTCGCGCATCGACTCTTCCATGTTGGTCGAGCCCTGCACTTCGGCGCCGTGACCGTTGCTGCCGTTGCTGCCGTTGGTCTTGGCGGGCGCGCTCGGTGCGGGCGCGGCGGAGCCGTTGCCGTTCTTGCCGACGTGCTCGTCGAGCGCCGGATCGATGTTCGGCAGGTCGTGCCCGTCGCGCAGCACCTTCCATGCGTCGCGCACGCGCGTGCGTGCGTCCATCACGCCCTCGACGGCCTTCATCAAACGATCGTCGGAGACGATGCGCATGACGGCGGGGCTCATCAGCGCTTTTTTACTGCGGTGAATAATAGTATCGCGGATGCCCATGCGAGCTCCTGAGTCCGCGGAACCTAACGCGATGATTCAGCCGCCGTCAATCGCCGGGGGCCACACGTCCGCGCCCTCGTCGTCGAGCACGATACTTTCGAGGTAGAGGCCGTCCGCCGGTGCTGTCACTCCGAGGTCGCCGCGCCGTCCCGATTCGAGCGCCAGCGTCAGTGCCGACTGTGACAGACGGCCACGCCCGATATCGACCAGCGCGCCCACGATGATGCGAACCATGCGATACATGAAGCGATCGCCCTCGACCGTGACGTCGGTCAGGCGCGGATCGCGACGATCCGTTCGCACCTCGATGCGAAGGATGTTCCGCACCGTGTCCTCGCGCGGATCACCCGCGGCACGGAAGGCGGCAAAATCGTGCTGGCCGAGCAGGACCTGCGCAGCCTCGTGCATCAGCGAGTGGTTCAACCTGTGCGGCACGCGCCAGGCGCGGCCGGCGAGGAACGGGTCGCGCAGCACGCTCTCGTACAGGGAGTAGCGGTAGGTCTTGCGCAGGGCGCGCTTGCGCGGTTCGTAGCCGGCGTCGACGCGCGTCGCCCTGACGATCGCGATCTCACGCGGTAGCTCACGAGCGAGCGCGAGCACCCAGCCGCGCGACGGAATGTTCATCTTGGTGTCGAACGCGACTCTCTGTCCGTGCGCGTGCACGCCGGCGTCGGTGCGACTGGCGCCGCGCACCAGGCTGGCCTTCGGATCGATCGCACGCACGGCACCGTCGAGCTCGCCGGCGATGGTGCGTGCCTCGGGCTGGCGGGCGTAGCCGGAGAACGGCTGTCCGTCGTAAGCAACCGTCAGCAGGACGCCAAGCTCGGCAGGGACGACGTCCGGCTGGTCGCTGCTCAGTTACGGACTCCCGCCGCTGCCCGGAGGCGGCAGCGTTCCGCTCTTGGCGGTGCCAATGGGAGTCAGGCAACCGCGCTCGATCTGACTCTGGATCGCCGCCTGGACCTCAGGAGCGTTGGCCTCACCAGCCGCATTCACGTCGTAGAGCGGGAGCGGGTTCTCGGTGTCGAGGCAACGCTCGGGCGTCACGCCTTCCTCCTCGGCACAGCCAGTAGCTGCGCCGACGGTGGCGACGGTCACCAAGAACAACCAGGCGAACGCTCTAGCGCGCATTGTCCGGTAC
>DATLIL010001200.1:0-6685 GCA_035539475.1 Polyangiaceae bacterium | reverse complement strand
GCTCGAAGCCTCCCTGCTCGGCGCGCGCTTCGGGGCGGAGCTCGCGGGCCGAGTAGAGATCGAACACGCGGGCACGGTGGTCGATCCAGAGCGTCAGGAGGAATCGCTCGAGCTCGAGCCAGGCCTTTCGATCGACGGCCTTGCGGGGGAGCGAGATGCCGAGCGCTGGAGGGCCGAGATCGTCGCTGGCGATCGGGAAGCACTCGAGCGCGCGGAAGGTCGTTGCCGCGCGCTGGAGCTCGTTCCAGCGCGGTTCCTCGGGGAACTCGGCGATCAGGTTGAAGGCCATCCTGGGCGTGACTCCGAGAGGAAGGTGACCTTGGTGGGTGCGAGAGCGGCTTGTAGCTCGGCGCGGTCGCGCGGGCTGACGGCCTGCGCGCGATCGTCCAGCATCAGGACCTGGGTCCAGCCGAGCGGCAGCTGGATGACGTAGTGTGCAACCCGCGCTCGCAAGAAACGCACGGTGCGCTGGCGGTTCTCGGCGCTCTCCAGCGAGTGATTCACGACGTGCACGGCGAGCCGCTGCTTTTCGTCCATGACCTCGGGAGTCACCTTGGTCCAGGTCATCGGACAGCAGCTCGCGAGGCGGTTCTATTCGGCCTGGGCTTCGTCGCGGGCTTTCGCGAGCTTCTTGCCCATCATGCGCTTCTTGAGCGCGGAGAGCTTGTCGATCATCAGCACGCCGTTGAGGTGATCGGTCTCGTGCTGGATGGCGACGGCGAGCAGACCGTCGGCTTCGAGCGTGAACTCCTTGCCGTCGCGATCGAAGGCGCGGACCTTGACGGTCTCGGCGCGCTTGATCTCTTCGGTGACGCCGGGGAAGGAGAGGCAGCCTTCTGTCCAGACGATCTGGCCATCCTTCTCGATGATGTCCGGGTTGATGAAGACGCGAAAATCGCTCGGCTCGTCTTCGGCTGCGCAGTCGAGCACGAAGATGCGCTTGTCGACGCCGATCTGGTTCGCGGCCAGGCCCACGCCGGGGGCCGCGTACATGGTCTCGGCCATGTCGTCGATCAGGGTCTGGACCTCGGGCGTCCCGATCTGGGCGGCGGGGACGGGTTTCGCTACCTCACGCAGGCGCGGATCGGGGTACTCGAGGATTTCGCGAATGGCCATAACTCGCGGGAATTTAACACTCGACCCGCCGGCCAGCAACCGCGAGGCGCGTGTTCCGCGGCCACTTCACTTCCCGCTCAGCCCGGGCTGGTTCGACCTGTCTTTTTCGGGAACGTGACGGGGCCCCAGACGTAGGCATCGCTACCGCAGAGCTCCCAGTGAGCGGGATCGATGCGCGGCGCGTCAGAAGGGTTCTCGGGGCCTGCCCAGTCGACGGCGCCCGGGCGTCCGCGCGGGCCGAGCATGACCGGGGCGACGAAGACGTGCAGCTCCTGCGGAAGGGCCGCGGCGAGCAGGCTGCCCGCGAGCTCGGCGCCGCCTTCGCACATCACGTTGACCACCTGGCGCGCCGCGAGCTCACGCAGGGTGGCAATGGGGTCGCAGCGGCCTTCCGCGGTGGTCGCAACCCGGATCACGCGGATGCCAGCGGCTTCGAGCGCCTCCTCGGCGGCACGCGGCGCCGCGACGGTGGTGACCACGCAGGTGGGCGCCTGTGCTGCCGTCTGCACCACGTTGCTCGTGGGCGGCAGCCTGAGCTTGCTGTCCACGATCACGCGCACCGGGGTTCGGCCGGGTACGTCACGCACCGTGAGGCGCGGGTTGTCGGCGAGCACGGTGTTGATGCCCACCATCACGGCGTCGTGCTGCGAGCGCAGCTGCTGGACGCGCGAGCGCGACTCGGGGCAGGTGATCCACTTGCTCGCGCCGGTGCGCGTCGCGATGCGACCGTCGAGCGAGATGGCGAGCTTGAGCGTCAGGTACGACAGGCCTTCGGTGATGAACCTGGCCCACGGCTTGATCAGCCGCCTGGCCTCGTCCTCCAGCACGCCGACGCGCACCTCGATGCCCGCCTGCTCCAGGCGTTCGATGCCGCCGCCCTTGACATTGGGGTTCGGGTCGCGGCAGCCGATGACCACGCGCTTGACGCCCGCGGCCAGGATGGTGTCGACGCACGGCGGCGTCTTGCCCTCGTGGTTGCACGGCTCGAGCGTGACGTAGAGTGTGGCGCCGCGAGCGGCCTCACCGGCGGCCTTCAGCGCGGCGACCTCGGCATGGTCGAGCCCCGCGGCCTGGTGAAAGGCTTCGCCCAGCACCTTGTCGCCGCTGGCGACGACGCTGCCGACGTGCGGGTTGGGTGAGGGATCACCGCCCTGCGCCAGCTTGATGGCGCGCGCCATGAGCTCCTGATCGATGTCTTTCATCGCGGGGTCCTCATGAGTCGTGCCGTGCGCGAACGAGCTTGCCCATCTCGGCCATGAACTCGTCGATGTCGCGGAAGGAGCGATAGACGCTGGCGAAGCGCACGTAGGCGACCTCGTCGAGCTTCTTCAGGCGCTCCATCACGCGTTCACCGATGACGAGCGAGGGCACCTCTTTCTCGCCGCTCTCGGCGAGCTCGCGTTCGAGCGCCTCGGCCTGCTCTTCGAGCTGATCGGCCGAGATTGGACGCTTGTTACAGGCGATGCGCAAGCTGCGCAGGACCTTGTCACGATCGAACGGCTCGCGCTGGCCGTCCTTCTTGACCACGGTCGGCAGCGTGTGCTCGACGCGCTCGTAGGTGGTGAAGCGGCGCTGACAGGCGTCGCAGGCGCGCCGGCGCCAGACCAGCGTGCCGCCGGCCGCCAGACGCGAATCCACGACCCGGCTATCCATCTCGCGGCAGTACGGGCACTGCATCAGCAGTACCCCCCGCTCAGCCCTGGTAGGCCGAGACGATCAGGCAAGCGTTGGTACCGCCGAAGCCGAAGGAGTTCGACATGGCGTACCGGATGCGCCGCTCGCGCGCCTTGTTGGGCACGAAGTCGAGTACGCATTCGGGATCCTGATCGACGAGGTTGATGGTTGGCGCGATGACGCCCGTTTCGATCGACTTGAGGCAAACGGCGGCTTCGACCGCGCCAGCCGCGCCGAGCAGGTGGCCCATCATGCTCTTGGTCGAGCTGACCCACAGCTTCTTGTCCAGCGCATGCGCGCCGAACACGTCGCCGACGGCCTTGGCCTCCTCCACGTCGCCGGCCGGCGTCGAGGTGCCGTGCGCATTGATGTAGTCGATCTGATCGGGCGAGAGCCGGGCGTCCTTCAGGGCCAGACGCATGGCGCGCGCGCCGCCGGCGCCGTTGGCCGCCGGCTTGGTGATGTGGAAAGCGTCGCTGGTGGCGGCGTAACCGACGATCTCGCCCAGGATGCGCGCGCCGCGCTTCTTGGCGCGGGTCAGCGTCTCGAGCACGAGCGTGGCGCCGCCCTCGCCGCAGACGAAGCCGTCACGGCCCTTGTCCCAGGGACGGCTGGCGCGCTGCGGATCGTCGTTGCGGCGGCTGAGCGCGAACATGGCGCCGAAGCCGGCGATGCCGATCGGAGAGATGGTCGCCTCGGCGCCGCCCGCGACCATGACGTCGGCCTGGCCGGTCTGCATCCAGCGCAGCGCCTCGCCGATGGCGTGGGCGCTCGAGGAGCAGGCACTCGTGTGCGACAGCGAGGGGCCCTGCAGTCCGAACGCGATCGAGACCTGGCCTGCGGCCATGTTCGCGATCAGCGAGGGAATGAAGTACGGGCTGACCTTGCCCGGGCCCTTGTGCTCCAGCGTCAGCGTGCAGCGCTCGAGGTTCTCGAGGCCGCCGAGGCCGACACCGATGAATACGCCGGCGCGCTCACGCTCTTCGTCGGTGAGCCGGAGGTCCGCCTGGTCGAGCGCCATCTTCGTGGCGGCCATGGCGAACGTGATGAAGCGGGCGACCTCTTTGATCTTCTTCCGCTCCATGAACTCGGCGGCGTCGAAGTTCTTCACCTCGGCCGCAATGCGAGTCGTGAACGTCTCGTTCGCGTCGAACAGCGTGATCGGGCCGACGCCGCTCTGCCCATTGATGAGCGACTGCCAGGCGTTGTCGGTCCCAATGCCGTTGGGCGTAACGAGGCCGATACCAGTGACTACGACGCGCTCCATGAAATCCTTGAGTATCTACTCTCTGCCAGCAGGCGTGACGACCAAGTCGTCGTTCGCCGCCCACCCGACGCATGATCGGGATCTGGGGCCGAGCCTCAAATCCACAAGCAGGGGTGGGGCCCCGCGGAGGTCATTTCCGCGGGGCGCGCGCGACCTAGCTGCTGAGATGCTTCTCGATGTAATCGACGGCGTCCTGCACGCTGCGGATCTTCTCGGTGTCCTCGTCCGGGATGTCGATCTCGAACGCTTCCTCGAAGGCGAGCACGAGCTCGACGAGGCCGAGCGAGTCAGCGCCCAGGTCCTCGATGAACGTCGACTCGGGCTTGATGTCCTTTTCGTCGACATCGAGCTGCTCTTTGATGATCCGCTTCACTTCGGCCGTTACGTTGCGACCTTCCGCCATTTTTTGCCTCTCTAGGGGGCCGGCTCTAGCAGAGAGAGACGGCCGTTTGCCATGCGTTTTTCGCAGTAGTGCGAAATTCCCGATGGATTACATGTACATGCCACCGTTCACGCGTAGCGTGTGACCGGTGATGTAGCTTGCTTCGTCGGACGCCAGGAAGGCGATCGCCGCCCCCACCTCGCGCCCCGTTCCGGTACGCCCGAGGGGTACCGCTCCGACGATGGCGGCGCGGATCTCCTCCGGCAGCTGACTCGTCATGTCGGAATCGATGTAGCCCGGGGTCACGGCGTTGACCGTGATGTTCCGCGAGGCGTACTCCTTGGCCAGGCTCTTGGTCACGCCCAGGATGGCGGCCTTCGACGCGGCGTAGGCGGTCTGGCCGACGTTGCCGGCTTCGCCCACGACGCTCGAGATGAAGATGATGCGACCCGTCTTGGCGCGCATCATCACCTTGATGCCCGCGCGCGCCGACGCGACCGCGCCCTTCACGTTGACGTTGAGGACGCGATCGAAGTCGTCCTCCTTGAGGCGGAGCAGCAAGCCGTCGATCGAGATGCCGGCGTTGGCCACCACGATGTCGAGGCGGCCGAGACGCTTGGCGACCTCGGCGATGGCCTTCTCAGCAACGTCTCCGGCGGCGACGTCGAACTGCACGAGCTCGGCCTTGCCACCGCGAGCTTGAATGCCGTCGGCCACCTCGCGCGCGGCGGCTTCGTTGCTGACGTAGTTGATCACGACCTGCGCACCGCGCTCGGCCAGAACTTCGGCGGTGGCGCGACCGATACCGCGTGAGGCTCCAGTGACCAGGGCGACTTTGCCGGTGAGATCGAACATGCTGTTCTCGCTGCCGCGGAGGACCGCAGGCGCGGCCGTGTTTAGCACGAGGCCCGCTCTGCCAGGCGGGAAAATCGGGCCTCTTGGCGCAGGACCGTCGCGCGCTGCGTCAATTAGCGGGTTCCAGCGCGGGGGTGCGTAGACCCCTGCGCGGCCCGCCCCGCGCTAGCCCAGGAACTCAGCGACCTTTCCGAGTGCTTCGGGATCCGAGACGCTCAGCACCGAAACACGTTTGTCGATGCGCTTCACCAGGCCGGCCAGCACCTTGCCGGGTCCGATTTCCAGTGCTCGCGTCACGCCCGCCTCGGCCATCACGCTGACGCTCTGGTCCCAGAGCACGGCGCCGTCGATCTGCCGCACCAGGAGCTCCGGTACCCGCGCCGCGTCGCTGTTCGGCTTGGCCTCGACGTTGCTGATCACGGGGAAGGCGAGGGGCGCGATGGCCACGTCGCCGAGCGCTTTCTCGACGGCGCGCGCGGCCGGCGCCATCAACGAACAATGGAACGGCGCGCTCACGTTGAGCGGGATCGCCTTCAGCTTGCGCTCGCCCGCCAGCTTCGAGGCTCGCTCGACGGCGCCGCGGCTGCCCGAGATCACGACCTGTCCGGGCGCGTTGAAGTTCGCCGGCGCGAGCGCCTCGCCTTCGGCCGCGTCTTCACACAGCTTGCGCGCGCTCTCGGCGTCGCCGCCGAGGATCGCCGCCATCGCGCCCTGTCCCTCGGGCACTGCGTCTTGCATGGCGCGCCCGCGCAGGTGAACGAGTTTGACCGCGTCCTCCAGGCTGAGCGCTCCTGCAGCGACGAGCGCGCTGTACTCGCCGAGCGAGTGCCCGGCGGCGAACACCGGAAGCGGAAGCGTCGGCAGCGCTTCACGCAGCGCCGCGAGCACCGCCACGCTGACCGTGAGGATCGCCGGCTGAGTGTGCTTGGTCAGCGTGAGCTCTTCCTTCGGACCGTCGAAGCAGAGCTTGCTGATCGAAAAGCCCAGCGCCTGATCGGCGCGCTCGAACACCGCGCGCGCGGCCGGCGAAGCGTCGTAAAACGCCTTGCCCATGCCGACGTCTTGGGTGCCCTGTCCGGGAAATAGCCAGGCGATCATGTCGCGCCGGCCCTTAACTCAGCCCCCCGTCCCCATCAAGGGGCCTTGCCCCTCAGTGAGTGTCGGGGACCGGGTCAGGAGCCAGAGACAGGGAGCAGAGACAGTAGCCAGAGACAGAAAGCAGGGACAGTAGCCAGTGGCTGCCCCCACTCGCCGCGCTTCGCGCGTCGGTCTCCCCCAAGCGCTCGCAGACTCGCGCGGGGGAGACTCGCGCTGGAGCTCAAGTGCCGCACGCCCGTCTCGCGTTTCACCCGCCGAGTCAGCGTCGTAGGAATGCAGGCAGAGCGCAGGTG
>DATLIL010001199.1:0-6842 GCA_035539475.1 Polyangiaceae bacterium | reverse complement strand
GTGTATCTCGTAACAAATTGTTTTGGGGATGGGGCCCCAAAACAATTTGTTACGAGATACACATCGCCCATCACATGAGCTTCCTCTTGCGCGAGTTACGGTTCGCGGGCGCAGCGCTGCTGCTTACGCTGTCGTGCGTCGATCGGGCCGAGCCGCCGGGCGCGAGGCCGGCGTCGAGCAGCGCGATCGTTCGCGTCGGGGCGCTCTCGGCCGAGGCTCCGGTGGTATCGGCCAGTGCCCCCCGCGTGCCGAGCGCGGCTCCGGGCAGCATCGAGGACAATCTGCCGTTTGGGCCGACGGGGCTCAAGATCGCCAGCACCGCGCTGCGCACGTGGATCTACACCGACGTCGGACCCAAGCGGACGCGCTACGGCCACCTGCGGGCAGGCGCCGTGGTCGACGCGCGCGGTCCCGAGATCAAGAACGACGGCTGCGACGGCGGCTGGTACCGCGTCAATCCTCGCGGCTTCGTCTGCGTCGGCATGGGCGCGACGCTCGACGTTCAGCATCCGATCGTGCGCGCCTCCGACGTGCGGCCCGTGCGCGGTCACGCCCTGCCGTACGTCTACGCGCTGGCGGAGGACAATCCACCGCTGCTCTATTTCAAGCTGCCCAGCAGCAAGCAGATGCAGGAGTCGGAGGGCGGCGACGTGGCCGGACACGCCGCTGCCTGGCGCGAGCGCTCGCGCGTCTCCGGCCTGCTGGAGACGCTGGGTGAGCTGCAGAGCCCGCCGGACTATCTGCAGCAGGGCGCCAAGCTCGACAAACCCTACGGCGCCAAGCAGCCGCTCCGCTTTCTCTATCACGCGGGCCGCTCCTCCCCGGACAGCGGCTTCGCCATGACGCGTCTGTTCGAGTGGGAGAAGCGCGCCTTCGGGCTGACCACCGAGCTCGATCTGGTGCCGCTCGATCGCACGCGCGTGGTGCGGGCGAGTGACTTTCACGGTGTGGAGCTCGCGCCCGGCGAGGGCTTGCCCGTCGGTTTCGTCGAGCCGCCCTATGCGCAGCGCTACGAGCTTCGGGCCGATGGGCAGTTCGCACCGACGACCACGCTCAGGCGCCGCGAGGGCGTCAAGCTCACCGGCGTGACGCGCACCGGCGGGATGCTGGAGGCGCGTGATGGCTCGTGGGCGGTGGAGTCCCAGCTCCGGATGATCCGCCCGCGCACGTCGTTTCCGAGCTTTGCCACCGGTGACCGCAAGTGGATCGACATCTCCATCCGCGAGCAATCACTGGTGGCCTATCTGGGCCAGCGGCCCGTGTACGTCACGCTCGTCAGCAGCGGGCGCGGCGGCATGGCCGATCCGGAGAAGGTGGAAGAGGCGACGGTGCGCGGCACCTTCATGATCTTCCAGAAGGACGTGAGCTCGACCATGGACGGCGACGAGGATCGAGCGGATTCCTACGCGCTGCATGACGTGCCTTTCGTGCAGTATTTCCACAAGGGCTACGCTCTGCACGGGACCTACTGGCACGACGAGTTCGGCAAGATCAGGAGCCACGGCTGCGTCAACCTGGCGCCGATCGACGCTGCCTGGCTGTTCGAGTGGACCGATCCGGTCGTTCCCCCCGAGTGGCACGGCGTGATCAACAAGGAACGCGGCACGGTCGTGCTGGTTCGGCCGTAACCCGGCCTCTCCGCGACAAACGTTGCAACGAAGGCGGGATCCGGTTCTCCTGAAGGGATGAGCCTGGTCCTGATCGAGCTATTGAAGCGCGCCGTCCAGGTGGGCGCTTCCGAGGTGAAGCTTGTCCCCGGTCGGCGCACGATCGTCGTCTTGCCGCAGGGCGAGAGCGAGGTGCGCGGCGAGCCGCAGACGTCCGAGCGCATCAATCAGCTGATCTCCCCGATCCTGACCCCGGAGGCCAAGCGCGCCCTGGGCTCGGGCTGGGCAGAGTGGGACTTCGATCTGGAGGGTCGTGGGCCGGTGCGCGCTTGCGGTGAGCTCAAGGTCGGCCTGCTCCACGTCTCGTTCTTCCTCGATCGCCTGGACGAGAAGGAAGCAGAGGTCCTGTCCGAGCGCATCCCCGAGCCGATGGCGCCGGGTCCGATCGGGTCGGAGCCGCCGCTGCCGCGTGCACCCGCGTTGCCGACGCAGCCGCCGATGGCCGCCCAGAAGCAGATCTACGACGCCGGCCTGAGCGGAGGTTCGACCGCCGAGATCGATCGCTTTCTCTCGCTCATGATCGAGCGCAAGGCGTCCGATCTGCACCTCAGCACCAACGCGCCGCCGATGCTGCGCGTGGACGGCTCGATGCAGGCCATCCCGGGTCACAAGGTGTTCAGCGCCGAGGCCTTGCAGCGGGTGCTGTTGCCAATCGTGCCGCCGCGCAACCGTGAGGAGTTCCAGCAGACGCACGATACCGATTTCGCCTACGAGCTCGACGGCAAGGCGCGCTTCCGCGTGAACTGCTTCGTCGACATGCGCGGCATGGGCGCCGTCTTCCGTGTCATCCCCACCAAGATCCTGACCGTCGAGGATTTGAAGCTGCCGCGTGAGCTCTTGCCGCTCTGCCACCTGCCCAAGGGCCTGGTGCTGGTCACCGGTCCCACCGGGTCGGGCAAGAGCACGACGCTGGCCGCGCTGGTCGACTACATCAACAAGACGCGCAGCGATCACATCATCACGATCGAAGATCCGATCGAGTTCGTGCACCAGAACAACAAGTGCCTGGTCAACCAGCGTCAGGTCGGCGAGCACACCGACTCGTTCAAGAAGGCGCTGCGCGCCGCCCTGCGCGAGGATCCGGACATCGTGCTGCTGGGCGAAATGCGCGACCTGGAGACGGTGTCGATCGCGATCGAGACCGCCGAGACGGGCCACCTCGTCTTCGGCACCCTGCACACATCGTCAGCGCCCTCGACCATCGACCGCATCATCGATCAGTATCCGCCCGAGCAGCAGGCGCAGATCCGCGTCATGCTCTCCGGCAGCTTGAAGGGCGTGATCAGCCAGATGCTGTGCAAGAAGGTGGGCGGAGGCCGCGTCGCGGCGCTCGAGGTCATGATGGGCATCCCCTCGATCGCCAACCTGATCCGCGAGTCCAAGATCTTTCAGATCCCCTCGATCATGCAGACCAGCCGCAAGCTGGGCATGCGCCTGATGAACGACAGCCTGCTCCAGCTCTGCAAGGAAGGGCTGATCACCTCGGAAGAGGCACTGAACAAGAGCTACGACAAGGGCGGCCTGCAGACCGCCCTCACGCAGAACAACATCGCCTTCCAGCCCGTGGCCTGAACGGGCGCCGATAAACCGCTCGAGGGGCCCGCCGTGGCTCGCCTAATCAGCTGGCGAGACGAAAGGTTTGCGCAGGGCAGCCCCATTGTGGGTTCAAGGAGGTGGCGATGTTCCCGCGGCGTGACGGAGTTCCCCGGTTGCGGACATGGACTGGCATGCGGATCGTGGGCATGGCGTGGATGGCGGTCTTGGCCACGGCTGCCTGCGGCAACGCCGCGCGTGAAAATAGTTGGACCAGTTCTGGAGCGGCGGGACACGCAGGGACGGCAGCAGGGGGCAGTGCGGGCAGCGGTTCGAGCCCGGGTACCGAGCTGGTGGCGGTTCCCGGCCAGATGCGCCGGCTCAGCGGCGCCGAGTACGGCGCGACGGTGAGCGACGTCCTCGGTGCGGCGCCCCCGATGGACGAGCTGCCGAGGGAGAGCAGCTTCGGGTTCGACAACATCTTTCTCAGCATGCGCCCGGAAACCTACGCGACGTTCTTCGAGACGGCCGAAGAGGTCGCCGCGGAGGTGATGGCGTCAGAGTCGCTCAAGGGGCGAGTGCTGATTTGCACAGCGCAGGACGATGCGGCCTGTGTGCGCAGCATCATCTCGAACACGGGCCTACGGTTGTTTCGCCGGCCGCTGTTCGACGAGGAGATCCCTGTCTACGAGAAGGTCTACTCCGCGGCGCGAACGCGGGGTGAGCTGCACGAGGGCGCCGTCCAGCAAGTGCTCTTCGCGTTGCTGTCGAGCTCTCAGTTTCTCTACCGCATGGAGTTCCTGGGTGAGGCTGGGCAGCCCCTCGGTCCGTACGAGCTCGCGACCCGGCTGTCCTACCTCCTGTGGAGCAGCGCGCCGGACGATACTCTGCTCACCTCCGCCGAGAGCTCGGCGCTGTCCGAAGACGCGGAGCTCGAAGCGCAGCTGACGCGCATGTGGGAGGATCCCAGGTCCGCTCGCTTCGTCGAGAACTTCGGCGGCCAGTGGCTCGGCGCGCGCGAGCTAGCGAATCACGTCGTCGATCCGACGCTCCATCCCGAGTGGACGGCGGAGCTGGCTCACGCGGCGGAGGCCGAGGTGCACGCCTACTTCGACGAGTTCTTGCGCCAGGATCTGGACTATCTCGGGTTCCTCGATGGTCGCTCGCACTACGTCAACGCGCCGCTCGGTGCGCTTTACGGATTGGATGTTTCGGGCGACGACATCCAGCGCGTCGTAGACGAAGCCAGCGAACGGGCCGGCTTTCTCGGGCTGGTCGCTTTCCTCACCAGGACGTCTAACAGCGCACGCAGTTCACCGACCCGCCGAGGTCTGTTCATTCTCCAGCATCTGCTCTGCTCGCCGCCGCCTCCGCCGCCTCCCGCCGTCGACACCGTGATTCCACCGGACGTCCAGCCTCCGACGATCCGCGACTACTTCGAGCAGTTCGTCCACACGGAGCCGAGCTGCGCAGCCTGCCACTTGCTCACCGACCCGTTGGGATTCGCGCTCGAGCAATACGACGAGGTCGGCAGGTTCCGAACCAACTACGCGAACGGGATCCCCCCGAATGTCGGCGTGATGTTGCCTCCGAACGAAGGCTACCCCGACGGGCTTCCCGCGGTTGGCCTGCCGGGAGTCAGTGACTGGGTGGCGGCCGACCGCCGATTCAAGTCGTGCCTGGTCGAGAAGCTCTACACCTATGGTCTAGCCCGTAACCCCGACGAGGTCGACGAGCCCAACCTCGAAGGGCTCACCGCGCAGTGGGAGCAGGGCCCGCTCACGATCAAGGCGGCGGTCTCGAATCTGGTGCTCGCCAAGCCCTTTCGCTTCCGCGACGGAGACCTGCCATGAAGAGCTCGCGCATTCGCCGTCCACAGCTTTCTCGGCGCACCGTCCTGCGTGGCGCCGGCGTGGCGCTCGCGCTGCCCTGGCTCGAGTCGCTGCAATCGCGCGACGCCCGGGCCCAGACCACGGTTCTGCCGCGGCGCTTCTTGCCCATCTACTTTCCCCACGGCGCGCCGGAGCTCTGGAAGCCGCTCGCGGTGGGTGCGGGAGCCTCCTGGGAGCTGTCATCGGTGTTGCAGCCGTTGAACGCGCTCAAGGGAAACCTGACCGTGATGTCCGGGCTCGAGAATGGCTCCGTCTTCAACGCGGACGGGAGCGCCACGGTGGAGCCGGCGCATGGCCTGCAGCCAGGTGCATGGCTCACCTGCACTGATTCCAGAGTCGTGCGCGAGGCGCTGGGAGCTGTCGATGCGAACGGCGTGTCCGCGGATCAGATCATGGCCGCGCATGCGGTGTTTCAGGGGCAGACTCCCATTCCGTCGCTACAGGTCGGCCTGTCCACCACCACGAACTTTTGCGACAACCAGCCGTGCTCGCTGGGCCGAAGCGTATCGTGGCTGACCGAGACGCTGCCGATGTACAAGGCCGTCGATCCCAAGCAGCTCTTCCAGCAGCTGGTCGGGATCGCGCCGCCGCCGCCCGATCAGGACGCGAAGCGCCAGGCCTACGCCAGCGTGCTGGACGCAGTGCGTGAGAGCGCCGCGGTGGTGCAACCGAAGCTCGGCGCCCATGACACGCTGCTGATGGACGAGTTCTTGTACTCGGTTCGCGAGCTCGAAAAGCGTGTCGAAGACATTCCCACCCCGCCGGTCTGCCCCGACGTGGCGGAGCCCGTCTTCGTCGATCTCGACGGGGTGGAGTTCAGCGCCAACACCACCGACTACAATCGCGGCACGCACGCCGATCTGATCAACGACCTCATCGTGATGGCGTTCCAGTGCGATCGCACGCGTGTGGTGAGCTACATGCTGGACGACGAAAATAGCGAGTTCGTCTACGATCACGTGCCGCTGCGGGTCTTCACGGAGACAGGCTCCGCCCCGGGGACCGGTGTCTGCGGCAGCTACCACGGCTCCCAGCACGCCTCTGCGGACGAGTTTGCCAGCATCACCTGGTGGAACGTGCTCAAGGTCGCCGAGCTCTGTTCGAAGCTCGGCGCGATCCCGGAGGGTGATGGCAGCACCGTGCTCGACAACACGGTCGTCTTCCTCGGCAGCTGCATGCACGGCAGCGACCACTCCTGCGCCAATCTGCCGGCGGTGATGATCGGTGGAGGTGGAGGTCGCCTGCAGAGGGACATGCACGTGGACCTCGTCAACCGCCCGCTGCGCGATTTTTACTACACGTTGATGAACTACGTCTTCGAGATGAACGTCGCTGACTTCGGCGTGAACCGCACCGGCGCTCCGATCTCGATGATCAACGAGCTCTTGGTCTAGCTCGCACGTCCGCTATGCTGGCGACGTGATCGACCTGGTGGCAGTTTACGCGCGGCATGCTCGGGCGTTCGACCGCCAGCGGACGGGCTGCACGATGGAGCGGCCCTACCTGGACAGGGTGAGCTCCCTGGCGCCGCCGCCCGGCAAGGTGCTCGATCTCGGGTGTGGCAGCAGCGAGCCGATCGCCCGCTACTTCGTCGAGAAGGGGTACCAGCTGACCGGTGTGGACGCGGTCGGCGAGATGCTCGCGATGTGTCGCGAGCGCTTTCCGGCGATGACCTGGCGGCAGAGCGACATGCGCGGGCTGAAGCTCGGCGAGCGCTTCGACATCGTGATCGCGTGGGACAGCTTTTTTC
>DATLIL010001198.1:0-32554 GCA_035539475.1 Polyangiaceae bacterium | reverse complement strand
CTCACCCAGCCGGACATCCGCCGCTTCGTGCGCAAGCTGGTCGAGCTCGAGCTCCCCGATCAGCGCGTGGTGAGCTTCGCCGAGCTCCTGCCCGAAATCGCCGTCAAGCCCGTAGCCAGGGCCACGCTGCGCGACTTGTAGCTTCTTCTCGCGAGGCTGCCCCCTCTCGCCGGTGCTCGGGCGCTTCGCGCCCTGCGGGCTCGGCCCGCTGCGCGGGCCTCGCCGGTTTTGTCCCCCGTCGGGGATCGCGAAGCGCGTTGTTTTGCGGAGTTCCTGCGCATGGCGCTTGGCCTTCCGGGCGTTCTGCTAGCAAGCCGCGCCTGTTCGGTCAGTTCGTTGTGACTCGCGTCTCCGTTTCGATCGAGATCCGTTCTTCCAAGATCCAAGAGGTCGGCCTGCTGACGCAGGCCTCGCGTTTGCTCTGTGGACGGTCTGGATCTGGGAACACTCCGCTCACGGCGCCGCCTGTCGCACTGCACGAGCGGGTTGCGCCGGTTCCCGTCCGTTGTTTACGCGCCTAAGGCCGCTAGCGCGTTGAGGCGGGTGTCTCCCCCGCGCGAGTCTGCGAGCGCTTGGGGGAGACCATGACCTCTAGCCCCTGCGCTGCACCTGCATCTTGCGCGGCACGACGCCGCTCTGCTCCAGCATCTTCTTGGCTTCTTTTTGCAGTAGCGGGTGCGCGCGCTTGGTCATGAAGCCGCCGAGCAGGCGCAGATCGATGTCCGCGAGCCTCTTCAGCACCTTGCGCACGTTCTTCTGGTCGTTGGCGTTGGCGTAGGCAAACGCCGACGCGCGATAGAGCTGCGGCTTGACCTGCTCGAGCGCCGCTTCCTCGGGATCGAACAGCGCCAGCGTCTCGAGAGCCTTGGGGCTCGCGCCGCTGCGCGCCCAGGCTTCGGCGCAGACGGCCGCCAGCATCGCGCGCGAACGCGGCTCCTGATGGCGGCTGAGATCGATGCCGTCGACCAGCTGCCGCCCCGCAGACACCTCTCCGATCATCAGGTGGATCATCGCGCGCTGGCCGCGCGCCTCGTCGGCCACCGGCGCCAGCACCTTGCCCAGGTTGATGGTCTCGAGCGTGCGCAGGGCCTTCTGCGGATCCTCCTGCATCTCGAGCTGCGCCTTGGCGAAGACCGCAGCCGGATCGTTCTTCTTGAACGAGGCGTCGAGCTGCTCGATGGCCGCCTTGCGATCCTCGGCCGTCTCCACGTTGCCGAGAATGCTGGCCACACCGCGCGCCTTTTGCGCCTGGCGGTTCGCCCAGATCACGACAGCGATCGCCAGGATCGTGACGATGACCGGAACGGCGATCAGCACGATCTGCGTCGTCGACGACGACACCACGGTGGCGATCAATCCAAAGAGCACCCAGGCGCCAACGACGGGGATGGCCAGGCGGCTCAAGAGCGGCTTCAAGCTGCCCGGTCCGAGTTGAGCCAGATCGGGGCGAGCCGCCGGCTTGGTCAGATCCTGCTTCTTGGGCTTGTCGCCAGCGGCAGCCTGCTGGGCGCGCTTGAGCTTGCGGGTTTCCTTGGCCACGCCGGGGCTATAGCGCTCGCCCCCAGCCCGAGGCAAGGCACGCCCAAAAAGCGGCCTTCGGAGCGGTCGAACTGGAGATCTGGGTCGCGGAGGGGATCCGAACCCGACCCCAACCGTCCGTCGATGTCTTCGGACTCTCCGCGAGGCCCGCGTCAGCGGGCCGAGCTGGATCAACCTGTGGATCTTGAGAGCAGCAGATCTCGATCCGCGAACGAGAGGAGGGTCACGACAAACTGACCGAACAGGCGCGGCTGTCTAACAAGACACCCGGAAGGCCAAGCGCTGTGCGCAGGCACTCCGCAAAACAAAAAATACCGCGAGGCGGGCGCAGCCCGCCGAGCAGAGGCCCAGGCCGCGCCTAAGGCCGCGGCGTCGGAATGCGCACACCCGTGGGCGGCGGCGGCAGCAAGCTGTCCGGCGGCGTGTCGGGCATCGACTCGAAGCGGAAGTGGTTGAAGATGCTCTGCGCCACGGACAGCGCCGGCACGGCCAGCAGAGCGCCCCATAGGCCGAAGAAGTGCTCGCCGATGATCAGCGCCAGCACCACCAGCACCGGGTGGATCTTGGCGGCCACGCCGATGATCTTCGGGTTCAGCAGGTTGGCCTCGACCTGGTGGATGCCGATGATCCAGAGCAGCACCCAGAGCGCCGTCCAGAAGTCCTGCGTCAGGCCGATCATCACCGCCGGGATCGAGCTCAGGATCGAACCGAAGATCGGGATGATGCTCATCACGGCGGCGACGATCGACAGGATCGGCCAGTACTTGAGGCCGAAGATCCAGAAGCCGATGGCCGAGAGCACGCCGTTGACCAGGCAGATCAGGAGCTGCCCGCGCACGACACCAGCCAGGCCGCGATCGATGCGCCAGAGCAGGCGATCGAAGCCGATGCGCGACATCGGCGGCACCAGCGAGCGGAAGAAGCCGATCACCGACTCACGCGTGTGCATCAGGTAGCCGGCCACCATCAGCGTCAAAAAGAACAGGAACAGGCTGCGCGTCACGCGCTTGATCAGGGCCTGCAGCGTGGTCAGGAGCTCGAGCGCGTTGCGCTTCACGTAGCCGATGAACTCTTCGATACCCTGCTGCGTCAGATCGGCGACGCTGAACTTCGTCGTCGGCTGGCTGACGCCGGGCCCGACGCGCCAGTGCCCAGGGCCGTGCTGCACGACGTCGAGCCCGGAGCCGACCTCGATGCGATACGAGCCGTCGCCCATCGGCTTGATGTCGATGGCGGGCGCCTGTTCGGGCGGCGTGGGCGGCGTCTTCTCGGTCAGGTGCGTGCGCTCGATGATGCCCTGCACCCAGTCCTCGAAGCGCGGCGCCCACTTGGTCGAAAGCTCGCGCGCCAGCTTGGGTGCGTCGGCGGTGAGCTTGCCGCCCTCCTCCCAGATCCGCGGCGCGATCGTGGCCACCGACAGGTAGATGAGTCCGAACGTCGCGACGTAGACGGAGATGATCGCCACCGCCCGCGGCATGCGCGCGCGCTCACACAGCTCGACCAGCGGCGTGAGCACGTAGGCGATGATGATCGCCATGATGAAGGGCAGCAGCACCTCGCGCGCCCAGATCAGCAGCGCTAGCGAGAGCGCCGTGCTGACGCAGAGAAACACGATCCGGTTTCTCGACCAGCCGCCGCTCATGCGACTCGATGGCGGTTCACGCACACTGTCCGGGGGATTCACGACGGCGGGCCCGACCTTAACGCATGCACCCGCCCACGAGAACCCGCACAAGCGCGCTTCGTGCGGCACAAAAACAACTGCGCCCCGGGCCTTTCGACCTGGGGCGCAGCGGTGCTGGAATAGCCTGAGGGCTTATTCCTCGTCGTCGTCGTCCGCGGGTGCGGGCGGCGGCGCGCTCTTGCGCATGCTCTCGAGCTTCTCCTTGAGGACGTCACCCAGGGTGGCGCCCTTTCCGGCCTGCTCGCGCTTGAGCGCCATGACCTGATCGGCCTGCTGGCTCTCACCAGGGGCGCGCATGGTCAGGGTCAGGCGGCGGTCGATGGCGTCGATGTTCGAGATCTCGGCCTTGACGCGCTCACCACGGGTGACCTGCGCCGCCGCCGGAATCTCGCCGATCGGGATGAGACCCTCGACGCCTTCACCGATGCGCACGAAGGCGCCGAACTCGGTGACGCTGAGGACCTCGGCGTCGTCGATCACCACGCCGGGCTTGAACTTGTCCATGCCCGTGGTCTGCCAGGGGTCGTCCCACAGCTGCTTCACGCCGAGGCTGACCTTCTTTTCGTCGTGGTTGATGCTGAGGATGATGGCCTCGACCTCGTCGCCCTTGCTGTAGAGGTCGGCGGGGTTGTTGACCTTGACCGTCCAGGACAGGTCGGTCTTGTGGACCATGCCGTCCACGCCCTCTTCGATGCCGACGAACACGCCGTAATCGGTGATGGAGCGGACCTTGCCCTTGATCTTGTCGCCGGGCTTGTACTTGTCGGTGAACAGCGACCAGGGATCGGGCTCGAGCTGCTTCAGGCCCAGGCTGATGCGCTTGGCCCGCGCGTCGACCTCGAGCACCTGGCACTCCACCTCGTTGCCGATCTCGAGCAGCTTGGAGGGGTGCTTGATCTTCTTGGTCCAGCTCATCTCGCTGACGTGGATCAAACCCTCCACGCCGGCCTCGAGCTCCACGAAGGCGCCGTAGTCGGTCAGGCTCATCACCTTGCCGCGCACGCGCTTGCCGATCGGGTAGGCCTCGTCGACGTGGTTCCAGGGATCTTCCTGGGTCTGCTTCAGGCCGAGGCTGACGCGCTCGGTCTCGGCGTTGTACTTGAGCACCTTGACGGTGACCTCGTCGCCGACCTTGAACACCTCGCCGGGGTGGTTGACGCGACCCCAGGACATGTCCGTGATGTGGAGCAGGCCGTCGATACCGCCGAGGTCGACGAACGCGCCGTACTCGGTGAGGTTCTTGATCGTGCCGGTGACGACCATGCCCTCCTGCAGGTTCTGCAGGGTCTTGGTCTTGAGCTCGTCACGCTCGCGCTCGAGCAGCACGCGCCGCGAGAGCACGATGTTGCCGCGCTTCTTGTTGAACTTGATGACCTTGAACTCGTAGGTCTGGCCGATCAGCTTCTCCAGGTTGCGGATGGGCCGCAGGTCGACCTGGGAGCCGGGCAAGAATGCCTTCACGCCGCCGCGGATGGTGACCGAGAGGCCGCCCTTCACCCGCTGGCAGATGGTGCCTTCGATGATCTCGTCACGCTCGCAGGCGCTCGAGATCTCGTCCCACACCTTCATCTTGTCGGCCTTCTCCTTGGACAGGGAGATCAGGCCGTCGTCGCTCTCACGGCTCTCGACGTAAACGTCGACCTTGTCGCCGGGCTTGATGCTGAAGGTGCCTTGAGCGTCGAGGAACTCGTCCTTGGCGATCACGCCTTCGCTCTTGCCGCCGATGTCCACCACCACCGAATCGCGATTCACCTGGACGACGATGCCGCTAACGATCTGTCCTTCGCCGCCAAGGGTGACGCCTCCGGAGTTTGCCTCGCTCTGCTCGAATAGAGCAGCAAAGTCCGAGGACTTGGTTGAAGTGGTGGGTTGGGGATTGGCCATGGATTGAATTGATGCCTCCAAAAACGGGAGCTTACTGAGGACCGCGGTGGGTCAGGGGTGAACGCCGGGAGGCGCGCTCCTGGTCCCAATCGTGGGGCGGGTCAGGTAGCGCACTGAACCCTTCGCGTCAAACGGGAAAACCCCGGCTGGGGCCGGGAACCTAGCCTCGAAAACCAAGCGTTACCCTCGTGCTGAGGGTCCCCGTTGTTGCAAAACCGCCGCCAGTCGCTCGGCCAGCCGCTCCAGGGCCTCGTGGTCCCAGCGCGTGGTCACGTGCAGCACCTGTCCGCGCGTTTCTACCTCGGGTAGCCCGACGAGATGCTCGAGCCGGGCGGCTTCCTCCGCCCCGACCAGGGCCTTGTAGCGTTCTTGCACCAGCGCGGGCGCCGGTGGCGTGCCCGCGCAGGTGAGCTCGATGTGCACCACCAGCGGACTCGACCAATCCGCCGAGGCGGTCATCCGGGACACGTCCCCCAGCGGGGCCAGCGCGCCAGCGAGCCAGGGCAGCTTGCGCGGGTCTCCAGCGAAGGCGAAGGCTCCCTTCAGCGGGATGCCGAGGGCCTCGTGGGCGTTCGTCGACGGCAGCACCTTTTGCAGCCGTTCGCCGCTGGAGGCGAGCAAGAGCGCCCGATCCCCCGCCTGAGCGATGGCGTGGCCGGACGGGGACAGCAACCGCTCACCGGCGCGCTGCCAGGGCCGACCCTCCTCGTGGAAGACCTCCGCCAGGGCGCCGACCGCACCGTCCGGGTAGTTGCCGCCCAGCACCAGCGCCCAGTCGTCCGACCCCGGTCCCCACAGCGCCAGCGCCTCACGCGTGTCGCGCCCGACCACCAGCTTGGAGCGCGCCGCCACCCGCTCCCAGCGCGTCTTGCCGGGTGCGCTCGAGTCGCCGTCGAGCAGCGGCAGCAAAAAGCGCCTCAACGGCGCGAAGAGCGTGGCTTTCTCCAGGTCGACGCGCACGACCGCCGCGGCATCGGCCGGCACGTGGTGGGCGACGACGCGTTCGGCCGAGACGAAGGTGCGGTGCATGGTCAGCGCCACCACCACCCCGAGCGCGAACAGCGCGATGAAGACCAGCGCCACGCGGCTGAAGGACGTGCTCTTGCGTTCGCCGGCTGAAGCCTCTGAGCTCACGGCACGGCCCCTACCACGAGCAGGGCTCTGCAGCATCCGCGCAGCTCAACCAGCGGGCGATCATGCTCCGCGGCACCTCGAAGCGGCAGGTAACGTAGTTGCCGGCCACGTCGAACTTCGCAGTGCGGGCCACGGCTGCCGCCGAGCCCTTGATGGCGAACAGATCCGCAAGCGCCGTCAGGAGCTCACGCAAGTGCTCGGCGGTCTTGGGGCTGTCGACCTCGAGCGCCAGCTCCACGCGTAGGCCTTCTGCCTCGAGCTCCGCGCTGCCCTCGAGCCGCTCGGCACCGCGCAAGATCCGCGCAATCTCGGGCGAACGTTCCTCCAGGGCCAGCGACACTGGCAGCACCCGGGCAGCAAACGACACGACACCCTTGCTCGGCGGAGCCATCACGCCCTCGTGCTCGCCGAGCTCGAGGGCCCGCTCCGTGCTGTCGATCTCCACCGGCGTGACGAGCACGATCACCTTGTTCGACCAAGCGTAGATTCGTGCCGGAATGCCCCGATCCGGCTGCGCTCTTCTGTCCCAGCGCCGCACGTCGCCGCCCAGATCCTGCGCGCGTTGCCACCCTGGATCGGCCGGCACGGCGGTCGGGTCGAAACGAGGGAAGCTTCCCTCCAGCACGATCACGTGGTCGAGCGCGCCGGCCAGCCGAGGCCGCAACCCGATCAAGACGACGTCGGTTTCCTCGAGCAGGCCAGCCACCAGCGACTCGGTGCTGGTTGTTGCGAGCGCCGTCGCCCGCTTGAGCTGAGAAACGAGCTCGGGCCCGAGGGCGCTCCGCATCCGCCGCAGGTCGAGCCTCACCACCAGGTCGACGTCGGCGGGCAGCGCGTCGGCGCCCCGCGTCAGCACCGGGCTATGAGGAGGCGGCCCGATCGGCTTCTGCGCGCAGCCGAGCGAGAGTGGCAGGGCCAGGAGCAGCGCCGGCCACGGGCCGCGCATCACGGCGCATTCAGCGCGGCTTCGATGGCGCGCACGCGGGCGACGATCGCCTCGACGACTTCGCTCACTTCCAGGTTGGAGCTGTCGACCACCATCGCGTCGTCGGCCCGGCGCAGCGGCGCGATCGGGCGCGTGCTGTCACGGCGATCGCGCTCCTCGACCTCGCGCTTCACCTCGTCGAGATCGGCGTCGGTGCCCTTCAAGGCGAGCTCGTCGAAGCGCCGCCGGGCGCGCACGTCCACGCTGGCGGTGAGGAAGAACTTGGCCTCGGCCTCCGGAAAAACCACCGTGCCGATGTCGCGGCCCTCCAGCACCACGCCGCCGTTGCGCCCGGCGTCGCGCTGCATGGCGAGCAGCGCCGAGCGCACGCGCGGCTGCGCCGAAACCTTGCTCGCCCCCTGCCCCATTTCGAGAGTACGGATGGCTTGGGACACGTCGCTGCCGGCCAGCAGAACGCGCGTGCCGCCGTTCTCGTCGCTGCCGAGCTCGATGGCGCGCTCGCTGGCCAGGCGCTCGGCGAGCACACCGACGGCGGCCTCGTCGTCGAAGCTCGCACCAGCCTGCTTCGCTGCCAGGGCGATGGCCCGGTAGAGCGCGCCGGTGTCGACCATGACGTAGCCAAGCGTCGCGGCGACAAGCCTCGTCACCGTGGATTTGCCGGCCCCAGCCGGACCGTCGATGGCGACGACAGGTCGTTTCAAGGCATCACCTCGATCTTCGCTCCGAGCGCGCGGAGTGTACCCACATAACGCGGAAAGCTGACAGCCACGCAGTCCGCGTCGTCCAGCACGCTCTCGCCGTCGGCCACCAAGCCGAGCAAGAGGGCAGCCATTGCCAGGCGGTGGTCGCCCCCGCTCGAGACGCGCGCCGCCCGCAGCGGTCGCTCGGGATCACCCTCGATCACGAGACCGTCGGGGCGTGCTTCGGCCGCCACGCCGAAGGCATTCAAGAGCTCGACCAGCGCACCGATGCGATCGTCCGATCCCTCGCGGAGCTCCGCGCAGTCGCTGATTTCCGTGCGCCCGCGCGCTCGGGCCGCGAGCACGCAAAGCGCCGGAATCTCGTCGAGCGCCCGGTGCGCGAGCTCGCCCGCCAGCGCGATCCCGCGCAGCCGCGAGCCGCGCGAGCTGACATCGCCGAAGGGCTCGTTCAGGCTGCTACCGGAGGGCGAGATGCCCATGCTGCCGCCGCACAGCCGGATCACCTCCAGCACCGCGGAGCGCGTGGGGTTGAGCCCGGTGCGACGGGTCGTCACGTGGCTGCCGGCCACGATCTGCGCTGCCACGAGCAGGAACGCCGCCGCCGAAATGTCGCCCGGAACGTCGAGCTCGAAGCCACGAATCGCGAGCGGGTTCTGCGGCGGGTGCAGGCTGATCACCGAGCCCACCGCGCGCACGGGCATCCCCAGCGCGTCGAGCAGTCGCTCGGTGTGATCACGCGACAAGACCGGCTCGATGATGGTCGTCGGGCCAGAGGCGAAGAGGCCCGAGAGCAAGAGCGCTCCCTTGGCGTGGTCGTTCGGACCGGCGAGCCCGTACTCGATTGGGGCCAGGCGCTGTCCCGCCGGCAGCGCCTCGAACACGAGCGGAGGTCGAACCTCGCCTTCGTCCGACCGCCCGCTGATCTTGGCGCCGCGCAGGTTGAGCGGGGCCACGATCGACGCCAGCGGGCGCCTTTCGAGCGCGAGTGAGGCGCCGAGCTCGCTCGCAAACGGCTGGGCAGCGAGCACGCCGCAGAGCAGCCTGAGGCACGTCGCGGAGTGGCCAGCGTCGAGCGGAGCGGCCGGGGCCTTGAGGCCGTTCAAGCCGACGCCGCGCAGGCGCAGCGTGCCCTTGCCGTCGTCCTCGTGGCGCACGCCGAGCGCCCCCAGCGCTTTCAGGGTGTTCTGGTTGTCGCTGCCATAGCCGAAGCCACGGATCTCGCAGGGGCCGCTGGAGAGCGCCGCCAGGATCAACGCACGGTGCGTGATGCTGCGATCGCTCGGTACCGGCACGCTACCGCTGAGCGGCGCGGTCTGAGGCAGAACCTTGAGCGCCGTCATCAGCTTCCGCCAGCGGGGGACGGCGTCGTCACAGCCAGGAAATCGCGCGCCTTGTCGAGCAGCACGCCGACCGCCTCGCCGTCCACTCCGGCCACGAACGAGACTTCTTCTTCCTTGGCCTTGGCCTCGAGCTTCTTGACCGGCTGGGGGATGCCGAGCAACGCCATGAACGGTGCGTAGCCCTCCAGCATGCCGCGCAGGCGGACGACGTTCTCGGCGCCTCGCTGCGCAGACTCGGCGTCGCCGTAGCTCAGCGTGCCGGCCAGGTTGAGGCCCGGGTCCTGGAAGTTACCGAGCACGGCGGCGGTCTTCACGCCCTCCAGGAACGGGAGCTGCGAGCGCGCCGCGTCCGGGATCGGGTTCGACGTCAGATCCGCGCCCAGGGCGAGCGGCGCGTTCGGCGTGGCGAGCAGCTTGTCCATCCACTGGGGCAGCTGGCGCTTGGCCCGCCCCTCCTTGATGCGATCGAGCGCCCGACGGATCCCGGTGTCGTTGCCGAACAGCGCCGTGCGCGCCGTGAGCACGGTGAAGCCGACGTTACCGGCGGTGTACAGCGTGCGCCCGGCGTAGCTGCTCTTGGTCACGGGCAAGCCGAGCGCAGTCTTCTGCGTGCCATCGGCCGCCGCCTCGATCTTGGCCTTGTCGAAGCGACCGACAGCCACGCCCGCGACGTCGGCCCCGCTCATCGAGTAGATCCCGGTGTAGGTCTTCTCCAGATCGCGACGCGGCTCGAAGCCGGCGGAGGGCGGCAGCGGCACCTGCTGCGACGCGATGGCGAGCAGCTTCTCGCCGAAGCGGGAGGCGAACATCTGCTTGGCGTCGAGGTACGAGAGCGCGATCGCTCCCCCGGGCAGCAGCGCGAGCGGATCGCGGTCGATGTCCGACTCGGTCAGAGACTTGCCCTCGCCGGTCTGGGTGATCACGTCGCCCTGCTTCGAGCAGCATGAAAGTGCGCCGATGACGCAGAGCAGGCGCAGCGCGCGCGTCAGGCTCACGACAGAACCTCGCGCAGCGCGCCCAGAAAGCGCTCGTTCTCGTGCTCCAGCCCGACCGTGACGCGCAGGCTCGTCGGCAAGCTGGCAAACGGCCGCACGATCACGCCCTTCTTGAGCAGCGCGTCGTAGACGCCGCGACCCGGTCGCCCCACGTCCACGAGCACGAAGTTGGCCTGGCTCGGCACGACCTTCAGACCCATGCGCTCGAGCTCCGCCGAGAGCCTCGCCCGCTCGGCGCGGTTGAGCGTGGCGCTCCGCTGCACGTGCGCGGGGTCGCCCAGCGCGGCGACGGCGCCTACCTGGCCCAGGGTGCTGACGTTGAAAGGGGCACGCACCCGATTCATGTAGTCGATCAACGGCGCCGGCCCCACCGCATAGCCGACCCGCATCGCTGCCAGGCCGTAAATCTTGCTGAAGGTGCGCATCACCAGCAGTCGTTCGCGCAGGCCGCGGAGCTCGAGGCTGTTGGGAAAATCCGCCGCGTCGGCGTACTCGAAGTAGGCCTCGTCCATCACCACGATCACGTGCGGCGGGACCTCGCGCAAGAAGCGCTCGACCGCGGCCCTCCCCACATAGGTGCCAGTCGGATTGTTGGGGTTGGCCACGAACATGACCCGCGTGCTCGGCGTCACGGCCGCCGCCATGGCCTCGAGATCGTGCGTCAGGTTGCTGGTCGGCACGGCGCTGAACGGCACGCCGTAGGTCAGCGCCGCGATGCGATAGACGACGAAGGCCGGCTCGGCAAACACCAGGTGATGCGCGGGCGTCATGAAGGTGCGCACCACCAGATCGAGCAGCTCGTTGGAGCCGCTGCCGTGGATCACCTCTGACATGGACACGCGGTGGTGCGCGGCGATGCGCTCACGCAGCCGGTAGGCCGCGCCGTCAGGGTAGCGGTGCGACTCGCCAATCACGGCGCGCATGGCTTCCACGGCGAGCGGGCTCGGGCCCAGCGGATTCTCGTTCGAAGCCAGCTTGACGGCGCCAGTCACGCCGAGCTCGCGCGCGAGCTCCTCGACGGGCTTGCCACCCTCGTAGGGCACGAGGGACTCGATGGTGGGTGTGACGAGCGCAGACATCCGCCGGGCAGCCTACCACGGCGCTCTGCGCGTGAGCTCGACCTCAGGACGCCGACACGCCGAACGAACCCAGCACCTTCAAGTACTTGGTGTGGCGCTTGATTGATTCGAGCGCCGTGACCACGGGCCGGTCGGTGATGTGTCCGCCGATCTCGACGTAAAAGACGTAGTCCCAGTTCTCGCGCTGAACGGGCCGTGACTGCAGCTTCTTCAGGTTGATGCCGCGCTCCGCAAAGTGCCGGAGCACGCCAAACAGCGAGCCTGGCGAGTCGTCCACGCCGATGAGCAGGCAGGTCACGTCGTTACCGGAGCGGATCGCAGGGCGCGAGCCGGCGATGCCGTAGCGGAATTTGAGGTCCGAAGCGTCGCCCACGTTGGCGCGCACGAGCTCGAGGTTCTGTGCCCGTCCGGTCGGCTCCGGAACGATCGCCGCGGCCGTCTTCTCCTCACGGGCGAGCTGGCTGGCGACCACCGGCGAGCGCACGTCGATGACCGTCGCGCGTGGCAGCTCCTGATCGATGAAGCGCTGGCACCCTGCGTGGGCGATGGCCGTGGCGTAGACCTTGTCGATCTCGCCCAGCGCCGCCCCCGCAGACATCAGGTGATAGGTCGCTGGCAGCGAACGCTCCCCGACCAGGACCAGGTCCGTCTCGGCCAGCGCCGTGACCGAGCCCTGCACGAGCCCGTCGACCGACGACTCGAAGGGAAAGACGGCGAACGCCGAGCGCCCACGCGCCACCTCGTCGAGCGCCTCGACCGCTGTGGCGCTCGAGGCCAGACTCGCCGTCGAGCCAAAGTAACCCGACGCTGTCTGATGACAGAAGCCGCCTTCCGGGCCGACGTAGGCGACCTTGACGGGCTGCTCGAGCGCGCGAGCCGCGGCGCGGATCTGGCGAAAGATCGCGCGCAGACTGTCGCGAGGCAGTTCTCCGTTCGACGCCGCTTCCAGACGCGCGAGCCACTCCTCCTCACCGACGTCCACGCTGGCCTCGCTCTCGGCCAGGACATGGATCTCGCGCGATAGTCGGGCACGCGTTCCAAGCCGCTCGACCAGCTCGAGGTCGAGCTTCGCGATCTTCTCGCGGAGCTCGGCTAGGGCGCGCTTTTGATCCATCTTGCTCCGGTGTCAGGTTGCCGGCGGCGTCGACTGGGCCTTGCCGGGCGTTCCGCTGCCCGACCCGCCGTCCTTCTTGTCGCTGGACTTGGTCTCGGTGGACTTGGTCTCCGTGGGCTTGGTCTCGGTGGACTTGGTCTCGCTCGACTTCGTCTCCGAGCCCTCGCTCTTCTTGGTCGAGCTGTACAGGTCCGAGTACCAGCCGCCACCCTTGAGGATGAAACCTGCGCCGCCCGACACCTGGCGCTTGGCGGTCGCCTGCTGGCAACTCGGACAGGCGGTGAGCGGTGCTTCACTGATCGACTGCTCGGCTTCCCAGGCGTGGCCGCAGGCAGTGCAGAGGTACTCGTAAGTCATGGCCGATACTATTCCTCGCGGGTCGAAATGCGTCGCAGCTCCCTCCGTGTCAACGAAGGAGTGAGGACGCTCCGTACTGCCGATTGTGGATCAGCAACGCGCCTCGTTCACCCTGCCATTGCAGCTCGCGTCAACCAGGGAAAGTCAGCTCCACCCCTACCCCGGGCGTCTCATTCTGATAAGGTGAAAGAACACGCTGAAGGTTCCAGCCCCACTGCACGGGCGACCAGGTGTCTCGTGCGGGAAACAGGGGCCCAGCACGAAATCCGCCGAAGCACAATAAAATGGCCTTGTGTGCATCTGTTCAGGAGAGTACTGATCAGCGATACGCGGCGTGACCATACATGCAGTGACAACACGCGCGTCTGGCGTAAGCCGTTAGGGGCCCGAGGGCCGGCCGCCCGCTCTGCTATAAACGGGACAGCTCCGCGGCGTTGAGGATTTTCATCAATGCATATCAAGAAGCTCGAGATCGCGGGATTCAAGTCCTTCGTGGACCGCACCGTGATCCACTTCGACCACGACGTTCTGGCCATCGTGGGCCCGAACGGCTGCGGCAAATCGAACGTCGTCGACGCCATCCGCTGGTGTTTGGGCGAGCAAAGCGCGAAGCACCTGCGCGGCCGCGCGATGGAAGACGTCATTTTCAACGGCTCGGAGTCGCGTAAGCCCCACGGTTTGGCGGAGGTGACGATCACCTTCGACAACAGCAATCCCGAATACGCGGCTTCGCTCCCGCCCGAGTACAAAGATTACCCGGAAATCGGCGTTACCCGCCGACTCTTCCGCGACGGCACCAGTGAGTACCTGATCAACAAGACGCAGGTACGTTTGCGCGACATCACCGAGCTTTTCCTCGGTACCGGCGTGGGCACCAAGGCCTACTCCATCGTCGAACAGGGCCGCATCGGCCAGATCGTCAGCGCCCGCCCCGAGGATCGCCGGCTCTTCCTCGAAGAGGCCGCAGGCATCACCAAGTACAAGCAGCGGCGCAAGATGGCCGAGCGCAAGATGGAGCTGACGCGGCAGAACCTGCTGCGCATCAACGACATCGTCTCGGAAATCGACCGCAATCGCGCCTCGCTCAAGCGTCAGGTCGCCAAGGCCGAGCGCTTCCTCGACTACCGTCGCGAGCTCGAGGACCTCGTGTTGCTCGACGCCTCGCACCGTCTGCTGGAGCTCACGGTCACCGAGCGCGTGGAGCGTGAAGGCCTGGAGGGGGCCGGCAGCGCGGCCAACGAGGCCCGCGGCAAGGTGCGTGAAGCCGACGCCGTGATGGAGCGGGCACGCGAAGAATCGCAGCTGATCGAGCTGCGCGCCGAAGAGGCCTCGCAGCAGGCTTTCGAGGCCGACAACGAGGTCAACGGCCTGCACGCCGAGATCGAGCGCTCGCGCGATCGCCTCGAGCACCTCTCCCAGCGCCTGAGCGCGGGCAACACCGAGCTCGAGAGCATCTCCGAGCGCACGGGCGTGCTGCACCGCGAGCAGGGCGACCTCGAGCAGCGCGTGGGCGAGCTCTCCGCCGACGAACGCTCGCACGAAGCCGACGCCCTCAGCGAAACCGAGGCGCTCAGCCTGCTGCAGGGTGAAGAAGCCCACGCCAACGAGGAGCTCATGGGCCTCAGGCGCCGCAGCGGTGAGCTCAGCGCCCAATCGGCAGCCGAAGAAGCCCGCCTCGACGGCTTTGCGCAGCGTCTGGCCGAGGGCCGCACGCGCCGCGATCGTCTGGGCCAGGAGCGCGACGGATTGAACGGCGAGCTGGCGGACGCCATCGCCCGGCAGCACGCGCTCGAACGCAGCGTGGCCGAGCTCGCCGAAGGCAAGAAGCTCACTCAGGCCGAGCGCGAAGCGCTGGAGCAGGAGCTCAACGAGCTCAAGGGCCGCCAGCATGGCAGCGAGCGCGCCGTCGACGCGGTCAAGAACGACCTGTCGCTGAAGCGCAATCGCCTGCGCGCCCTCGAAGACCTGCACCGCCGTCTGGAAGGCGTCGGCGCGGGAGCCCGTGCGCTGCTCGGCAAGGACGACGGTCGCGTTTTGGGTCTCGTCGCTGACCGCATCGAGGCGCCCGAAGAGCTCACCCACGCGGTGGCCGGTTTGCTCGGCAGCCGCCTGCAGACCGTGGTCGTGCGCGATAGCGAAGCTGGCGTGGAGCTGCTCGCCGAGCTCGCCCAGAGTGAGCGCGGCCGCGCAGACGTCATTGCCGCGCGCCCGAGCTACGTGGCCGGCGGCCGCCCCAGCTGGGAGAACGAGCCCGGCGTGCTCGGACGTCTGGTCGATCGGCTGATCTTCGCCGAGGGCGATGAAGCGCTGGTGCGCGCCCTGGTCGGCGACGCGGTGCTGGTCGAGACAGCGGCCCAGGCCGTTGAGCTCTCTTCACGTCACGCCGGCATGACCGTCGTGGCCCTCGATGGCACCGTGGCCAAGCCTGATGGCGTGGTCAGCGGCGGCAGCGGCGACGACGTCGCCTCGGCCATGCTCGAGCAGAAGCGCGAGATGCACCTGCTCTCGGTCGAGGTCGCCAAGCTCGAGACGCAGGCCGCCAAGCTCGTCCAGGACCACACGGCGCTGCGCACCCGCCTGACCGAGGTCGGCACCGAGCTCGAGCGCGCGCGCCAGTTCGCCCACGAAGGCGAGCTCGCCCATGTCACGGCCGAGAAGGACCTGGTCCGGACGCGGGGCGAGATCGAGCGCATCGAGGCTCGCTGCGGCGCGATCGAGATCGACCTCGCAGAGCTCGACCGCTCGCTCGAAGGCGCCACCACCGCCGAGGACGAGACACGGCGCAAGCTCGACGAGGTCCAGGCTCAGCTCGAGCACCTGAATCACGACCTGCAGCGCGCCGAGGCCACCGCCAGCGAGTGGCGCGAGCGCGTCGCGGCGCAGGCGTCGCTCGTCACCGAGCGCAAGGTTCGGCTCGCCCAGGTACGCGAGCAGGCAGAGGCCGCCCGCGCCTCGGCCGAGCGCGTCGCCGGCTCGCTCCTCGAGCTCGAGACTCGTGCCGAACGCCTCCAGCAAGAGCTGTTCGAGGCCGCCGCTGCGTACGGCGACACCGCCGGCCGCATCGTGCTGGCCCGCGAGGCCCGCGCCGACGCGGTCGTGCGTGCCCGGGACAGCCATGCGGTCCTCGACGAGGTGCGCGCCACGCTCGATCAGGTGCGCGTCGCCCTGAGCACGCAAGAAGCCGAGCTCAAGGTCGTGCGCGAGGGCCTGGAGCAGTACGACGAGGCACTGCGCCGCCACGAGATGGCCATGCAGCGCATCGAGCTCGAGCGTGAGCACTTGCTCGGTTCGATCCGCGAGCGCTTCCGCGGCCTGGATCTGCGCCGCGTCGCTGGCGACTACCACGCCCGCGCGATGCTGGAAGACGACCAGCGCCGGCGCATCGACGAGCTGAGCCAGCTCATCGACCGCATGGGCCCCGTCAACCTGGACGCCAAGGCCGAGTACGACGACGCGGAGAAGCGCTTCCACGACCTCAACAACCAGAAGGTCGACATCGAGAAGGCGCTGGAAGAGCTCGACCACGCCATCCGCCACATGAACAAGGAATCGCGGCGGCGCTTCAAGGAGACCTTCGACGAGGTCAACGGTCTCTTCAAGAAGACGTTCGGCAAGCTGTTCCGCGGCGGTCGCGCCGAGCTCCTGCTGACCAACCCCGAAGACTTGCTCGGCAGCGGCGTGGAAATCATCGCGCAGCCGCCTGGCAAGAAGCTCGGCAACATCGAGCTGATGAGCGGCGGCGAGAAGGCGCTCACGGCAGTGTCGCTGATCTTCGCCATCTTCCAGCACCGCCCCTCGCCGTTCTGCGTGCTGGACGAGGTCGACGCTCCGCTCGACGAGGCCAACGTCACTCGTTACAACGAGATGATCCGGGCCATGACTCACAGCTCGCAGTTCATCTTGATCACGCACATCAAGAAGACGATGCAGAGCGCCGACGTGCTCTACGGCGTGACCATGGGCGAGCCGGGTGTTTCCCGTATCGTCAGCGTCAAGGTCAACGAGAACGCGGTTTCGCGCAGCGACTCGCTCGCCGCCCAGGCCGCCGAAAAAGAGCAGCACACGGTGCGCAGCACGACGCCGACCGAGAGCGGCGAGCCAGAAGCTGGCGCGGCAGTAGCCTAAAGGCCTCGCTCTAGGGACACGTTCGACTGCCCAGGTCGTCGAACGTGTCCAGCGCGTGGCTGGACCACTCCGCGGCGGGATCGAACGCGTCAGCGCCGTCGGTGTCGCCAGCCTGGACGCTGCAGCTTCGCCGGAGCGTGTGATCGACCAGCGACAGCTCGCCCGAGCCCCAGGCCGTGCCCGGATCGAAGCCGATCTGACCGATCACGTCGACGATGACGCCGGCACACTCGAGCGCGATGGCGTCGTCGCCGTTGAAGGTCAGGCCTGCCGTCTGGTCGCAGCTACCGATCACGCCGGCGAGCGCGCTCGAGCAGATCACATGACTTTCACCGGCCGCCAGCGCTCCAGCGAGCGCAGTGTCGGTCGCCGTCGTGGCGCCGTTGAAATAGGTGGCGACGCGGCAGCCGTCCAGATTGCTGTCCACGAGCGCGCTGATCTCGAGCGCCTTGTAGGTCGAAGAGCCCTCGACGTACTCGCTGAAGAGCAGCGTTCCAGCCACGGGACCGCCGCCGGGTGCACCTCCCTGTCCCGGCTCGTCCCATTCGACCCCGACGCTGGCACGACCATCACGGTGCATGACGAGGGTTACCTCCGCGATCACTCCGGCAAGGAGCTCGCTCTCCACCGGATCAGCGATCCAGTAGGGCGGATCCGCGTCGGCCACCTCGCTGCAGGCGACGGGAAAGGCCGCCGCGCTGAACGCCACCACGCCGAGCGGTAGGCGGTTCAACTCGAAGACCGAGCTCTCGCCGGGTGTGACGTCGAAGCCCAACGTCGTGACCGTGCTCCCGGCGGCCGTGACCTTCACGCAATGCACGTCGTCAGGTGCAGCCTGCACGGCGACGCGTGCCTGCCCGAGCGCCCCGTCGTTCGTATCGTGTCCCCCCGTGGCCGAACAGGCCGCGAGCGCCAGGGCCCCGATCGAGAATGAGATAGATGCCTTTTTCATTTGATCTCCGCTATTTTCGCTTGTTTTACCCACCCACGCCGCCCGCCCCCGTGGCAAGGCAGTCGCGTATTCCCAGGTCCTCGAACGAGTCCTGGGCAAACCCCAGCCATTCGCCGCTCGGCTCGAAGGCGTCGCTGAAGTCGCTATCGCCGCGCTCCACCACGCAGCTCCGGCGCAGCGTGTGATCGAGCAGCGACAGCTCGCCGCTGCCCCATGCCGTGCCGGGATCGAAGCCGATTTGGCCGATCACGTCGACGGTCATGCCGTCGCACTCGAGCGCGATCGCGTCGTCGCCGTTGAAGGTCAGACCGGCGCTCCGATCACAGCTGCCGCCGAGCTCGCTCAGCGAGCTCGAGCAGATGACGTAGCTGTCCCCGGCGAGCAGCGTGCCCGAGAGCTCGCTGCCGTTCGGCGTCGTCCCGCCATTGAAGTAGAGCGCCACGCGGCAACCGTCCAGGCTGCTATCGTCGAGTGCCGTGATCTCGAGCGCCTTGTACGTCGATGAACCCTCGACGTATTCCGTGAATACGAGGGAGCGCCCGAGCTCGGGCGACGGCTCGATGGGCGCCCCGCCGCCGGCTCCAGCGGAGCCTGGCTCTGCGCAGCTGCGACTCCCGAGATCGTCGAAGGAGTCCCTGGCGAAGCCCAGCCACTGGCCGCTCGGCTCGAAGACGTCGAAGGGGTCGATGTCGCCCAGCTCCACCTCGCAGCGCCGGCGCAGCGTGTGGTCGACGAGCGCGAGATCGCCGGTGCCCCAGGTCGTTCCCGGGTCGAAACCGATCTGACCGATGACGTCGATCACCACGCCGTCGCACTCGAGCGCGATCGCGTCGTCGCCGTTGAAGGTCAGACCAACGCTCTCGTCGCAGCCGCCGATGACCTCGCTCAGTGAGCTCGAGCAGATGACATGGCTTTCGCCGGCCAGGAGCGTGCCCTCGAGCTCGCTTCCGCTCGCGCTGGTTCCGCCGTTGAAATAGAGGGCGACGCGACAGCCCTCGAGGCTGCTGTCCGTCAGAGCGGTGATCTCGAGCGCCTTGTAGGTCGACGAGCCTTCGACGTACTCGCTGAACACGAGGCCCCGCGCGAGCACCGCCGAAGGGGCCCCACCGGCCGTCGTCTGGCCGCCCTGCTCTGCCCCTGTTCCGCTCGTCCCCGCGACGAAGTCGCTCGGCAACGACGCGCTCCCGCTCGCTGCCGTAGCCCCGCCACCAGCGGAGCCACAGGCCGAGGACCCTCCGTGCAGATAGACGCTGGGCGAGCCGCCGCCTGATTCCGATCCCAGCAGCGGAGCGTCGACACCGCTGCATGCCACCAGCAGCCCCGCCAGCGTGCCCCTACCCCAGAGCTTTGCCATGCCCCAGGGTCGGCCGGGGCTGAGCGCAGTTGCTACTTTTCTTCGGCCAGGCGCTGGCGGGCCAGCTGATCGACTCGCCGGAGCAAGGTCGGAATGCGGTAGGGACCGTGCATCGTGGCGATCGCGTGCAGCGCCTCGTCGACAGCCATGCCGGCGGCGCTGACGAACAACGGGCGCTCGCTGTCGCCTCGCAGCAGCGGAGCGGCTTCCACGGCGCCGGCGAAGGGATTCTTGGCCACGCCGACGACTGGAATGCGGCGACCGAGCGCCTCGAACAGGTGCGCACCGAGCCCTGGCCGCTCGGTGCCTCCCAGCCAGACGTAGCCGTCGACGACGATGATATCGGGTGCGGCGTCGAGCCCGTCCAGCAGGTCGAGCAGACACGGCAGCTCCCGCTCGAAGAAGCGTCCAGGAACGTAGTCACCGGGGACGTCGAGCATTGCCGTGTGCTCTGCGCTCGGGTGCTCTAGCCCCCAGCTCTCGAACAGCACGCAGGCGGTCGCGGCGCGCGCGTCACCGTAGGCGACATCGAGCGCTGCGATCAACGCGCCCCCAGGATCACCCGCCGAGCGCGCTCCACATGCTCGTCCTCCAGGCCGTCCCGGACGTGAATGAAATGCGGGACGAGATCGACGCCCGCCATCTCGTCGTCATCGAGAACCACGAAGCTCACGGGCGGCGTCAGCGTGGACAGGTAGGCCTTGATCTCCACATGGCGGTCGCTGCCGAAGATCCGTGGAGTTTCGTCGGCGAGCTCGTGCGCGAACCCCCGCTGCCGCAGGCTCGACTGGGTCTTCTCGCGGCCGAACAGCAGCCGCCAGCTCGACGACAGCACCACGCTGGCGCCGGTATCGGCGATCAGGCGATTGAGTCGCTCGACCCGGGATGGATCGATGTGCGCAGTGGCATCGAACGAGTCGTCGACGACGGTGACGCCCTCGCCGTTCGTCTGCTGCAAGATGAAAGCAGCGGAATTGAGCACGCCGTCGATGTCGAGGAAGATGACGAGGTTCATTGGTTGGGGGCGTTCACAGACCGAGCGTGGCGTGGAGCTTGCCGTTCTCGACCTTCACACTCTGGAGGACGTGCTCGGCGCTCACTTCCTTCCAGTTTCGTTGATCGAACTGGTAGACCGGAAAAGAGTCGAGCACGCTGCGTGCGACGATTTCGGTCGGGCCACGCAACGCCTCGGCTTGGGCTGCCGGCAGACCGCTGACCTCGAAGCTCTCGAGCGCCGCCTCCTGGAGGTAAAAGGCCTTCTCAGCAGGGCGATAAGCGGGCTTGCCGCTGACCGTGAGTTTGCCGATGTATGGCGGAAAGAGCGGCAGCGTGAGCTTGGCGTCGAGCGCAACGCCGATGCGGTCGCTGTTCTCGCGCAAGATGACGTTGGGATTCTCCAGGCTGATCGTGCCGAGCAGCACCGGTTTCTGCACCGGAAACTTTGCGGCCAGGCGTTGCTGGATCTCGCTTTGCTCGACCTCCACCGTCACCGACCGTTTGCAGCCGACCGCTACCAGGAGCAGCAGCGGAGCGAGCGCGCGCCGCGGAATGTTCGCCAGAAACATGACCCGGGGGATCCTAGCGCGGCCTGGTATCGAGCTCGAACGAGAACATCACGTGGTCATGGCCCGGCTCGGTTCCGCCGGTGCTGGTATAGAGCCGCATCGCAGGCACGTTGTCCCGATCCGTCAGCACCCAGGCCACGGCACAACCGAGCGCCCTGCCCTGCTCGAGCAGCGCCCCGAGCACGGCCTTGCCGATGCCGCGGCCCTGATGGCTGTCGGCGACGCCCACCTCGTTGACGAAGAGCTCCGGACGCTTCTTGTCCGGGTGTACGTAGTGGACGCCGGACGCGAAGCCCACGACCAGGCCGTCGTCGATGGCCACGGCAATGTGATGACGCGGATCCGCCAGAAATTCGGCCATCGCAGGCAGATCGATCGGGTCATCGAAGACATCGTCCGCGACGCGCTCGAGGACCGCTTCGTCTCCCTGGGCCAGGATCTTGGTCGTCAGCGTCACTTCGATGCCTCCTAGTCTGCCGCCGCGAGCAGGTGGCGCGTCTCCGGGTTGTCCCGGCGCCAGATCACGCTGTCCATGAAGTAGTGGTGGATGTTGACGAACGTATAGATCGCCGCGAAATACGGCGTCGCCCCGATGCCGCCTTCGTCTGCGCTCGAGCCGAAGGCGCCGTCGAACAGCGCCGGCACGCCGCGCAAGAGCACGAAACCGAGCGCCACCGCGGAGAGCGCGAGAATGCCGACTTGCACCGCTGCGGGCCGGCCGAACGAAGGCGGGCCCTCGTTGGCGCGCGCCTCGTTGCGCCGCAAGAGCCACACGAAATAGAGGTACTGAATCGAGTGCAGCGCCGGGATCATGTAGACCATCAGCGGGTCCAGGCTGGAATAGACCATCCACAGCCAGACGCTGACGAGCAGTGCGCTGAGCGGTGCCAGCGGCGGCAAGCGCCGTTCGCGGCGCCACTTGGCGAAGAGCACGGCGCCGAGCACGAGCGCGCTCGACCAGAACGCGGCTTGCGTCAGGCGCTCCAGCCAGAGCGGGTGCGGGAGCATGCTGAACACGACGCCGCTCTCCTCGACGACCTTGCCGGGATCGGCGGGGCTCGCCCAGGCGTAAGCCCAACCCACGAAGCAATGCGCGAGGATGACCCGTCGCTCGCGTGAGTCGAAGCGCACGCCGCGCCGGGCGGAGAGCACCGAGAGCACACCGAATCCCTGCTTCACGTAGTGCCAGCCGACGAGCAGGAACATCAGCTGAATCAGCAGGCCCATCGACTCGGCCGACTTGCTGCGGAGCGCGAACCCCGCCCAGAGCGCCAGGCCGAGCGGCACCACCAAGCCGGCGAACCAATAGCGCCAGCGTTGCGCGGGACTCCAGGCGTCACCGAAAGCACGTCGCCTCGCGTCCTTGTAGAACAAGAGGTACGTCACGCTGAAGTGGGGGTCGTTGATCAGGTGAGCGCCGTGGAACATCAGAAAGCCGACGGCGAGCTCTGCAGTGTCGAGCCCCAGGACCTGCCGCAACAGCCAGGCCAACGGAAAGAGAAAGAAGGTGGCGCCACCCACCAGCATGAACTCGAGCAGACGACCGCGAACATCGCTGGCCGAGGCGGTCAGGCTGATGGGCGCGGTGGTCACGGCCCCGAGTATCGCATGGCCCGAGAGCCCGAGGCGCGCGGGCTTTTGGCGTGGCCGACGAAAGATGCTAACTCGGCTGCGCGGATGAACTGCTCCACGACCAAGGCCGGCGACCGCTGATGTTTTTCCAGCGTGTCCGCGACTGGGTCAAGAAGAAGGACGCCTCCTTTTTCTTCTATTTTGGCGGCCGGCTCTCCGCGGGTGTCTTCGACATCTTCACCATCAAGTACGTGGTCGAGTTCCTCTCGCGCGAGCAGTTCGGCGAGTGGGGCTTCCTCGGCATCATGGGCGCGGTCATGGTCCCGCTTCTCACCCTGAGCCTGCCGCAGGCGATGATGCGGATGTACTTCGATCACTCGAAGGACGACGTCGCCGCCCAGCAGAGTCTCGTCACCAGCGTCGGACTGACGACCCTGCTCGGCATGCTGCTGCTGGCCGTCGGCGCGCCCCTGTTGTGGTTGATCGGCGCCCAACCCGGGGTGACGGCGCTGTTCGTCTCGACCGTGGTCACGGCGCGACTCGCCGTCACCTACTTCAACTACCTGACTCTGACGCGCAACGACTACGGCCTGTTCTTCTTCAGCAAGATGGTCGAGTCAGCCGTCTACCTCGGGGCCGTAGGCTGGGCTGTACACGCCGAAGGTGCGGTCGGCGCCGGCACTGATCGACTGGCCTGGCTCACGCTGTGTCAGGCCATCACGCTCTGGGTCGTGGCGCTGACGAGTGCCGGCTACTACGTGAGAAAGGGTCAGATCAGCCTACGCGCCAAGCTCTACTCCAGCGCGAAGTACCGCGAGCTTTTGCACTACTCGTTGCCGTTGATCCCGACCTTCTTCCTGGGCTGGGTGCTGTCATCGAGCGACGTCTGGATCCTGCGCCGGCTCTCGACGCTGGCCGAGACGGCCGACTACGTCTTCGCCGTGCGTATCGTCAGCGTGGTCGGTCTGGTGCAGCAGTCGGCGATCGTCGACTGGCCGCGCTTCTACTACGGTCAGATGCGCGACAATAAAGCCGATCGCGACCGCGTGATCGCGCGCCGCATGCACGTCTTCTTGTTGCTCCACGCCGCCACCATCGGCATCGTCCGCCTGATCGAGCGGTATGCTTACCATTTGCTCGGCGCCAGTGAGTTCACCAATGGCCTCGAGTATCTCGGTTACCTTCTGCTCGGTAACTACTTCTTCCTCATCGCCAACATGCTCACCTCCGGCCTCGGCTACGCGAAAAAGACGCGGCTCGTGCTGCTCGTCTTCCTGATTCCGGCGGTCCTGAATTTCGGAATCAACCTGCTGCTCGTCCCGCACTACGGCGCCCGCGCGGCAGCGCTGACGACCCTGGGTGCTTACGCGCTCTTCGCCCTCGGCGCGCTCGTGTTCGGCCGCTCCTACTATCGTTTTCAGGGTCTCGGGATCGCCTTCGCCATTACGGGCTTGGCCGCCTTCCTCGCCCTCGTCTAGAGAAGCGCGCTTTCGCGCGGAATTCGCATTGCGGCTCGCCCCTCGCTGGGATACCCACGCCTACGCAAGATGAACCAGGCGTCGGTAGTTCGGGCTCGAGACACGTCCAAACGCCAGTACGAGGCGCTGTGGTCGCGCACGCGCGAGTGCGTCGACAAGCAGCTACGAGACGGCGTACGCGACATCGGCAAGATCCTCGACGCCATCCAGGCCCAGTCTTGGGAGTGGTACGGCAAGCGCTATTTCCGTGAGGTCGCCGGCGCCGTGGGCATCGACGTGAGCAAGGCCGAGCTCAGCGATAGGCTCGCGGTGCAGAACGGCGTTTACCAGGTCGTGCCCTACGATTCTCGCCAGGCCGACCTACCGGCGCGGCTCGCGGCGTTCATCGAGCGACACGGCGGCATCGACCACGTCGTCGAGCTCGGCAGTGGCTACGGCCACAACCTCTTCAAGCTGCACTCGGCGCTCCCTCCCGCCCTGCGGCAGAGCCTCACGCTGCACGCCTGTGAGCTGTCCGACGCTGGGCGTGAGGTCACCAAGGTCCTACACGACCTCGATCCGGCCATCCCGCTCCAGATCCACGAGTTCGACTACTACCGGGCCGACTTCGGCTTCCTGGCGCAGGCCAAGTCGGTGCTGGTCTTCAGCTCGCACTCGATCGAGCAGATCCCGGAGCTGCCCGAGGCACTGTACACGGCGCTGCTCGCGGGCAACTTCGACTGTCACTGCATTCACGCCGAGCCCGTCGGTTGGCAATATGACGAGGCGCTGCGAGCCCTGAGGAGTGAGCGGCGAGAGCGGCGCACGCGTGGCTCGGTGGCGAGCGCCGTGAAGGCGGTCGACGGAGTCGTGTTCTCGATGCTGGGCAAGGGACTCAAGCCCCTGCGCTCCGAAGACGGCATCGAGATCAGCAAGGCCGACCTCGGCACGGCCGACAAGATTTCGCGCAACGCAGCGCTGTGGTCTGCCCGCAGCGACTACAACCTGAATCTGGTGTCGCTGCTGCAGAAGCTGGCCGACGATGGGCGGATCGAGCTCGTCGGCAAAGAGCTCAACATCTACGGCGACAACCCCTTCAATCCGACGACGATCATTACCTGGAAGCGCGCTGCACGCGCTCAATGAAAGTCGCGTGATACGACCGCGACGTCGCGGCCGGGCACGTCGAGGCGCTCGAGGCTGCGAACGACGACGTGGATCACGTCGTATTCGGGGTCTTGTTTGCCTTTGGGTCGCTCGACCTCGCCGTGCACGAGCATGATCGACGAGTGACGAGCTGCCAGGTGATTCCGTTCGAAGACGTCACTGTAGATGATCAGATTGGCGATGCCGGTCTCGTCTTCGAGCGTGACGAAGACGACGCCGCTCGCCGTACCCGGCTGCTGGCGGCTGAGCACGAGGCCGGCGATGCTGACTTGCTTGCCGCGCGGCGCGGTCAATAGCTCCTTGGCGGTGATGACGCCTCGCTGCTTCAGCTTTTCGCGCAGGTAGCACAGCGGGTGATCGTCGACAGAGAGGCCCTTGCGCCGATAGTCGAGCACGAGCTCTTCGGCCGGGCGCAACGCAGGCAACTCGATGCGCGGCTCCTGCCACTGACTCTTGGCGAACAGGCCCTGTACGCGCGGAGCGCGGCCGAGCCAGAGAGCCTGTCTGCGCTGGTCGATCAGGGAGCTGAAGGCGCCAGCTTCGGCCAGCGCCTCGATCTCGTTCTTGCGCAGCTCTGCACGGCGGATCACGTCTTCCATGTTGGCGAAGCGCCACTCGCGGCGCGCCGCCTCGATGCGTTTGGCGGCTGACTCCCCCAGCCCCTTGATCAACCGCATACCGAGCCGCAGCGCTCGTCTGGGCCGAGCCGCGGCGCTCGCGGCAGGCAGCGCCTCCTCCAGCGAGGAATCCCAAAAACTAGAGCACACGTCGACGTCGCGCACCGTGACACCGTGGCGCTGGGCGTCGCGCATGAGGCTCGCCGGCGAGTAGAACCCCATGGGCTGCGAGTTGAGCAGGGCGCAGGTGAAATACTCGGGGAAATGCGCCTTCTGCCAGGCCGAGCTGTAGACAAGGAGCGCGAACGACGCGGCGTGCGACTCGGGAAAACCGTAGTCGCCGAAGCCCTTGATCTGCTCGAACAGCGCGGCTCCAAATTCTGGATTGATGCCCTTTCTGGCGAAGCCGTCGAGCAGCCGCTGACGGTGCCGCAGGAGCTTGCCGTTCTTGCGCCAGGCGGCCATGTCACGGCGCAGCTGATCCGCCTCGCCGCCCGAGTAACCGGCGCCCTCGATCGCGATCTGCATCACCTGCTCCTGAAACAGGGGCACGCCGAGCGTGCGCTTCAGGATGGGCCACAGATCCGGGTGCGGCGAGCGCGCCTCTTCTTCGCCGGTGCGGCGGCGCAGGTAGGGGTGCACCATGCCGCCCTGGATCGGCCCCGGCCGCACGATCGCGACCTCGATCACGAGGTCGTAGAAGCACTTCGGTCGCAGGCGCGGCAGCATCGCCATCTGCGCGCGGCTCTCGATCTGGAAGACGCCGACGGTGTCGGCGCGGCTGACCATGGCGTAGACGGCCGGATCCTCGGCTGGAATGCGCGTGACCACAAGCAGTGGATCGAATGCCTCTTCGCCCGCCGTGACTGGGCTCCGCAGGTGGCCGTCCTCGTGGATCAGGGCGAGCGCCTTTCTGATCGCCGTCAGCATGCCGAGGCCGAGCACATCGATCTTGAAGAAGCCGAGCGTCTCGATATCGTCCTTGTCCCAGGGCACGACCGTGCGGTCCTTCATGCGGCCCGGTTCGATCGGCGCGACCTCGCACAGCGGCGCAGACGAGAGCACGAAGCCGCCGACGTGGATCGAGAGGTGGCGGGGGAAGCCCTGCAGCTGCTGACCGAGCTCGACTACCCGCTGCAGGCGCGTGTCGCTCGGATCGAAGCCCATCTCTCGCAGGCGTTTCTTGCCGGTCTCGGCGCCGTCCCAGTGGATGATGGTGCCGCTCAGGCGGTCGACCTGATCGAGCGAAAGACCGAAGGCCTTGCCCACCTCGCGCAGCGCGCTCTTGCCGCGGTAACAAATCACCTCGGAGACCATGGCCGCGCACTCTCGGCCGTGGCGCTGGTAGATCTCCTGGATCACCTCCTCGCGGCGCTCATGCTCGAAGTCGACGTCGATGTCGGGCGGCTCGCGACGCTCGGCGCTGAGGAAGCGCTCGAACAGAAGGTTACTGCGCGCCGGATCGACTGCCGTCACTCCGAGCGCGTAACAGACGGCACTGTTGGCGGCGCTGCCGCGGCCCTGACACAAGATACGCCTGCGCCTGGCGATCTCGACGATCTCCCAGACGCTCAAGAAATAGGGTGCCACGCCGAGCTCGGCGATGAGCTTGAGCTCCTTGTCGATCTGGCGCGTCACGCTCTCCGGTGTCCCGGCAGGGTAGCGCTCGCGCAGGCCCGCGAGGGTCAGTCGCACGAGCTTCTGGTCGGCGCTCTCACCCGGCTCGAGGCTGCAGGGAAATTGATAACAGAGCTCCGCCAGCGAAAAATGCAGACCCTCCGCCACCTCACCGGCGCGATCGACCCAGTCCTGATGATCGCGGAACAGGCGCCGCATCTCGAGCTCGGAGCGCAGCATGGCCTCGGCGTTGGCCGAGAGCTCGCTGCCCGCCTTGTCCAGCGTGGTACCGCGGCGGATGCACTCCATCACGTCGCAGAGCGGCTTGCGCGTGGGATGGTGATACGCCGGCCTGGCGCTGGCCACGATCGGCACCCCGTAGCGCTGTGACCACGAACGCAACGTGATGATGCGCTCGCGATCGAAGCCGTCGAGGTGGCGGTAAGCGACCAGCGCGGCGCGCTCACCGAACACTTCCCTCACCTGGCCCAGGAGCGCGGCGCTCGGCGTGCTCGCGTCACCAGGGCGCTTCGGTGCGGGGATCAGCGCGAACAGACCCTGGTGATGGGCGGACAGCCACTCGAGCTCCAGCGACGACTCGCCCTTCGGCAGATCGGCGTGCGCGAGCGTGAGCAGCCGGCAGAGATTGGAATACCCCTGGTGCGTCTCGACCAGGAGCGCCAGCACCGACACGTCGCTCTCGGGCTTGCGCTTGCTCGCAGTGCCTCGCCACGAGCCCGAGCGTTGGGCACTGGGATCCAGGCCGAGCTCGGCGCCGACGATGACGCGCTGCTTGACCTCACGCCCCGCCGCGAAGGCACGCGCGGCGCCGTACAGGCCGTCACGATCGCAGATGGCGATGGCCGAGAGCTCGAGCTCCTTGGCCTGCGCGACCATCTCCTCGGGGTGCGAGGAGCCTCTCAAAAACGAGAACGAGGAGCGGGCCAGGAGCTCGGCGAACAAGGCTGAACAAATTATCAGTATTAGCGAGCAGGGCTAGCCGTCGCTCGCAAAGGCAACCCTTTCAGAGACTTACGAACCGACCAGCGCCGCGAGCGCTCCCGGCGCCGCGAGATCGGCAAAGGCGTGCGTGGCTCCGCAGCCGAGCAGGGCCTCGACCGAGTACGAGCCCGTGGCGACGCCGATCGACTCGGCGCCGATGGCCTGGGCGGCCGCGACGTCTTTCGGGGTGTCGCCGATCACGACCACGCGGCACTCCTCGAGCGGCACACCGAGCTGTTCGGCTCCGCGCTCGGCGCCGCGGCGGATGACGAGCGCGCGCTCTTCGGCGTCACAGCCGAAGCCACCGAAGGGGAAGTACTTGTAGACGTCCACACGCTCGAGCTTCACCCGCGCTCCTGCGCGCAGGTTGCCGGTACCGAGGCCCACGGCGTGCCCCTGCTCGCGGCCGGCGAGGATCGCCTCCTCCATGCCCGCGTGCACGCGGTAAGTCTTGCTGTCGGCGGCTGCGACCTCGAGCTTGAGCACCTCGACGTACTCGACCAGCAACGCGTCGATCTCGGCGCTCGTCGGCTCGACACCGATGGCCTCGAGTCCCAGCCGGGCGATCAGCTTATCGGTCATGCCGTCGAACGGAAACGTACAGGCGTCACGCCGGCTGTAGCGCCTTTCGAACGCTACCTCGATCGCCTTACGCCCGACACCTCCGGTCGTGATCAGGGTGCCATCGATATCGAACAGGTGAACGGTCGGGCGCATGCGCGCAAAGCTATAGCTCAATCCGCGATGGCCTGCAGGAAGGCACGCTGGCTGCGGCGCTCGACGTAGGCCAGGGCTTCGATGAAGCCGTCGCCGCCGCGCAGGAGCAGCCGCACGTAGTCGCGCGCTACCGGTGAGCGCGACCACCACTCGACCCCCTCCAGGCGGTGCTCGAAGACGATGCGCTCGACGCTGTAGAGGCGTCCGTCGATGGCGAACGCCTCACCCACTCGCAGTGCACCCTCGAGCGGCAACGGCTCGGGCAAGAGCCGGGTCGGTGCGCCTGGCAAGCGCCGCGGCTCGGCCTTGCGCAGCCGCGCAGGGCCGGGCTTGGTGTCCTTCGCGTCCTTCGCGCCTGGGGGCTCGCGCAGCACCACCTCGGCGAGCGCGCTCTGCGCCTCGGGCCGGTGAGAATCGACGACCTTGAGCACGCCCACCCGATCTTCGCCGATATCGGCCACGAGCTCGGCCAGGATCAACGGCAACTCGTCGCTCGCGCCCTGAGTGCCGCTGATAAACTCGCCGAAATCGAGCTGTCGAGCCACGGCCGGTGCCAGCACCGGAACCTCGAGCTTGAGCCCGACCGAAGGAGCCTGAAGCTTCACGCGCTCGAGGCGCGAAGCGACGACGCGAAAGAGCTGCTCCTCGCGCCAGAGCGGCGTGCTGAGCGCGAAGCGCAGCTTGGTGACCGGCTCGGTGCCGCGGAAGCGCGCGAAGGCGCCGGCGTGCTCGATGGAGAGCACCAGCGACTGCGCCGCCTCGCCACGCCCGGAGAGCCGGGCGCTGAGCCGCGCCGAGAGGCCACGCAGGGCGAACAAGAGCGGCTCGTTACCGCTGGCCTCGTGCTCCCAGCTCATGGCCTCGACCAGCGTGCGCGGCGGCTGAAACGCCGTGAGCGGCTGGCGATCGCGCCCAGCGGCGAGCTCCAGAACACGCGCAGCGTCGGCTTCGAGCCGCGAGCCCAGAGCGCTGGCTGGAAGCTTGGCGAGCTCCCCGACGGTCAGCACGCCGAGGCGTACCAGCCAGTCACGCATCTCTTCCGAAAGCGGCAGCGCGATCACTGGCAGGTCGGCCATGGCTCGCAACGTGCGCTCGGAGGGCACTACCAGCACACCGGGCTCGCCCTTGCCGGAAGCGACCGGCTGCGCCCAACGCGCCAGCATCTGCGCGATGGTGGGCCCGACCGAGACCGCAACCCGCGCGGCGTGGCCCATGGCCCGCACGCGGCTGACGAGCTCACTGCAGAGTGACGCCTCCCCACCAAACAGATGTGCTGAAGCGCCGACCTCGATCCAGATCGTGTCCGGGGCACCGACGGCCACGATGGCACCGAAAGCGAGCGCGGCCTCCGCCACCGCCTCGAGCGCACGATCGAGGAGCGGCTGCGCCACGCGCCTGACGACGAGGCCAGACACGAGCGCGCTCGCTTCAGCGATCGTCTGCCCCTCCCGCACACCGAACCGACGCGCCTCGCGATTGACGGCGGAGAGTCGAGCGCTGGCATTGAGCTGGTCGTCACCCTCGGCCGCCGCCTGTGTCGGCACCAGGAGCACGCCGAGCGGCGGCTGGCCGGGGCGCTTGGCCGAATTTTTACCGCGAAACAGCGCTTCGCTGGCGAGCTCGACCAGGAGCTCGGTCAGCACCAGTGCCGCGATACGCCGCTCAGGCGCTGCGGCGGCCATGCCTCTCGAGCTCAGCCACGAGCGCCGGCGAGCGCGCCCAGGTAATGGGTTTGGCGGGAGCGACGCGACCGCGACGATCCTTGGCGACGCGCAGAAGCAGCTGATTCGGCTTCGGACGGCTGAGCTCCAGCCGCTGCGCTACCGGCAGCGGCAGCGGACGACGCTCGGCACCGTCGGTCAAGAGCAGCACGCAGCGCTCGGTGCCCTCCACGGCCATCGACAGGCGCCGAACGATGCGCGCCCAGACTCCAAGCTGCACGCTCTGTGTAGCCCCCGGTACACCGAGTGTATCGATGACGACCATTGCGAAGGCCGGCGACTCGGTCACCTTCAGCGCCACGCGCGAGAGCGCCTCGAGCGGCGGCCGGAGCACGACGAGCCGCTCGAGGTCGAGCCCCGTTTCGGCCACCCCCGGAGCGTAGAGCGTGCCGGAAGGATCGACGAAGGCACTCCACGGTGTGCTCGCGCCACGCGCTCTGGCCTCCTGCTGCATGGCGAGACACGCCCTGAGCGCGATGCTGGTACCGAGCGCCCCCGGCTCCGCCACAGCGAGCTCCACGACCCCGCCACGCAGGAGCCCCTTGTCCGGCAGCACCGCGTCGAGCCCCTCGATACCGAGGGGTAGACCCTCGACCTTCGGCTCGTGAGCCGAGGGAACGTGCACCCCGGCAGTGGTCAGCACGCTATGCAATCGCTCGAGAACTGCAGCGGAGAGGGCCATGACACTGAACATACTACCAGTCCCGGAGGATGCAAGCGCATCGGCCCAGCGACCGGCCTTTCAATGTCCTAGCCAGAGCCGCACAAGCCCGCGACGGCAAAGGTGGTATCTGTTCCCCGATGAGCGCCGCTCCGCCCAGCAACGATCCTGCCGTCGAGCGGAAGCTCCAAGACCTCCGCAGCCTGGTGCGTGACCTGGGCTCGGTGCTCGTTTGCTACTCGGGCGGACTCGACAGCGCGCTCGTGCTCGCCGTGGCGCATCAGGAGCTCGGTTCCAAGGCGATCGGCATGACCGCGGTCAGCCCGAGCCTCGCACCCAACGAAAAGGAAGACGCCGCGCGCATCGCAGTGCGCATCGGCGCCGACCATCGTTTCGTCGAATCCAACGAGATCGAGCGCCCCGGCTACACGGCGAACGGCCCCGACCGCTGCTTTCACTGCAAGAGCGAACTCTACGACATCGCCGAGCACAAGCGCCGTGAGTGGGCTCTCGCCTTCGTCGCCAACGGCACCAACACCGACGACCTCGGTGACTACCGTCCGGGGTTGGAAGCCGCAAAAAACGCCGGCGTCAGGAGCCCGCTCCTCGAAGTGGGTCTGTCCAAGCGCGAGGTGCGCGAGGTAGCGCTCCTGCTGGGACTCGATGTCTGGGACAAGCCCGCTGCCGCCTGCCTCTCGAGCCGCATTCCCTACGGCACCAGCGTGACGCGCGAGCGCCTGGCACAGATCGCTGGCTTCGAGGCAGCACTCAAGGAGCTCGGCCTCCGCCAGGTGCGCGTGCGCTGGCACGACAAGATCGCGCGCATCGAAGTCGCGCTCGACGAGCTCGACAAACTCCTCCAGCCCGGCGTGCGCGAGCGCATCGTCGCTGCTGGCAAGGAGCACGGCTTCGCTTACGTCACGCTCGATCTCGCCGGCTACCGCACGGGCTCGCATAACGAGGTGCTTGTGGGCCGCGCGCTGAAGCTCGTGCAGTAGCCGAATCCCGCACTTCGAGCGCTGTTTTCTCGCGCTCCAGCAGCAGAGTCTTTGTTTCAGGCGAACTTCGAGCGATAGTGCCGTTCACGGCGCGCGTGGAAGGGACACAGGGTCCGGGCGCTGGGGAAGGACGGTCCGAGTGCAATTTCAAACGGCGGTAGTGGAGGACGGCGTGCAACCGCACAGCCACGTGCAGCCTCAGGTGCGGGAGCTCCGGGTTCAGTTCACCGGCACGGCGCAGGAGTACTTCCGGATC
>DATLIL010001197.1:0-2186 GCA_035539475.1 Polyangiaceae bacterium | reverse complement strand
GGCTTCTGGCTCGCCGATCTCGAGCAGGGCTCGTCCGGCATGGCGGGTTACCAGCGGACGTATGGCCCCGCGATCGCGTTCTGCCCGTTCTGCGGCACGAAGCTCGTGACGGCGCCGCGCGACGCAAGCGGTCCCGCTCGTGGGTGAACCTGTCGTTCATCGCTCACAGGGATCCTCCACGACGAATTTCAACCCTCGCGCGTGCACGGTTGCCCTTGCGGTGGAACATTCGCCGCGTGGCCATCTCAAAAGAGAAAATGCAGAGCTGGGCGATGCGGATGATCGAAGAGGCTCGCCCGCCGTCGCGAACGATCACCGCCCTCGACGACCTGCTCGGGTTACGCAGTTTCTTCGACGGGGACCGGACGCTCTTGTTCGGCATGAAGACGACGCCCGACGCCTTCGAAGATCCGAGCGCGCTCATCGAGGAGGCGCGTGACGCGCTTCGTGAATGGTTCAATCACTTCGCCGAGATCGGCGATGCGAAAGAGCAGGCACGGCTCTACCACCGACTCGAGTACCTGATCGACCTCCCCGAGCCCGAGCTCGTACGCCAGGAACGCGCGGACAGCGAGGCGCGCGAATCCGCGAAGCGCGACGCATTGAGCGTGCTGCCACGACCGCTCGATGCGGTCGCCGCGGTCTCTCCGTCGCTCGCGGCCGCGCTGCAGAACCCCCAGGGCGGACGCTCTGAAGAATTCTTCGCCGAGTACGGGAAAGCGCTGACGCCCAAGGGCAACACGTCGCTCGACATGTCGAACTTCGATTGGCTGAGCGCCGATCCCGACTGGGACGATCTCGTCGGCTCCCGATTCGACGCGCCGTTCTTCCCCATTGCCGGATCGGATGGCGACTACGTCGGCGTGCTCGTCTTCCTCGAGGCTCCGGACGACGACGCCGTCGTCCTCTACGCCTCGCACGAAGAGGGCTTCTTCTTCATGGCCGAGAGCCTTCAGCACTGGAATGCGATGTGCGACGCGGCCTCGGTCGGCGGTCGTGGCGTGAAAAAGCAGGTCGACCGCGCTCGCGGCCGCGGACCGCGTTGGAACATCGATGGCGCTCTTCCGCCGAACGCCTACGGCGATGCGCTCGCGCGGGCGGAGGCGATCCTCGAACGGCTCCGCCGCGGCACCTGAAGGCGCGAGGCCATGCTAGAGGTGAAACGGTGATGAAAAACGTGACGGGATGCTCGTGCAAAGCCTTTGCCGACGCACGCAACCACAGATTCGTGCGCGAAGATGCAACGGGCTTCTGGCTCGCCGATCTCGAGCAGGGCTCGTCCGGCATGGCGGGTTACCAGCGGACGTATGGCCCCGCGATCGCGTTCTGCCCGTTCTGCGGCACGAAGCTCGTGACGGCGCCGCGCGACGCAAGCGGTCCGCGCGACTGAAAGGCCGGCGCTCCGTTCCCCGCGCAGCAGAAGGGTCGGCCTAGGGGAGGGGGAGGCTTTCGAGGGCTTTGGCCGCCTCGCCGCGTATCTGGGCATCCTCGTCCTCTGCGCTGCTCCAGGTAAGCAGGAGCCGAGCCTTGGGTGAGGTGCTGGCATGCACCTTGAGGAGCTGGACCACTGCCATGCGCACCATGGCCGTGGGATCCGAGCGGAGCGCGCGCTCGAAGGCCGGCAGGAGCGGTCCGAGCGGGCGGAAGCCGGCGGCGAAGACAGCGGCGCTGCGCACCTGGGGCGCGTCATCCGACAGCAGGCGCTCGGAAAGCAGGCGATCCGCCTCGGGCGCCGGCATGAAGCGCAAGCCCTCGGTCGCAGAAGCGCGCACCTCCGGGGACTTGGCGGTGAGAAACGTTTGCATCGCGGTCGATGCCCGGGAATTTCGTGTATTGCCCAGGGCGCCGAGCCAGAGCTCTTGATCCTTTTCACCCTTGGCGGCGCCGAGCGCTTTGTTCAGCTCGTCGACAAGAGCGTCCGCGGCGCCCGCATCCGATTTGCGTCAGGGCGTGCAGGGCCTCTGGCGTCGTGGCGCCCGAGAGCGCGCCTATGATCGGACTCACGGCGTCAGGGCTCAGGCCGGTGCGCAACAAGCCCGGCACTTCGGCTGCTGTGGCGGGCTCGAGCACGAAGAGCGCCAGCAGCCCTGCCAGGGTGCCGTGGAGGGCGTCGCCGCGGGCCTTTTTCTCCTCGGGCAGCGCGCGCAGGAGCTTGATGAAGTCTACGGCGGCCCTCGGACCCCCAT
>DATLIL010001196.1:0-4550 GCA_035539475.1 Polyangiaceae bacterium | reverse complement strand
GGCAATTACCGGGTAGCGCGCCTGCTCGGCAAAGGCGGCATGGGCCTCGTTTATCTGGGCGTGCAGCCAGACATCGGAAGTCGCGTGGCGATCAAGGTGATCACGCGCGCAGGGGCCCAAGACAGCGCGGACGTGCAGCGCTTCTTCGCCGAGGCACGCAGCGTGAACCTGATCCAGCACGACGGCATCGTGAGCGTTCTCGATCTGGCATACCTGCCCGATGGTCGTCCATACATCGTGATGGAGTACATCGACGGAGCGTCGCTGAGCCACTGGATGCGGAACGGGCTCGGTGCGAGGCGCTTGCTCGGCATGGCGATCGAGATGCTCGCTGCGCTTGCGGCCGCTCACGCCAAGGGCATCGTGCACCGCGATCTGAAGCCCGACAACGTGATGGTCACGCCGGAAGGGCGCGTGAAGCTCCTGGACTTCGGCATCGCCAAGCTGCGAGTCGAAGGCGAGCCGACGCAGCACCTGACGAACACCGGTGCGGTCATCGGCACGCCCACCTACATGTCGCCCGAACAAGCGCTGGCGCGACCCATCGACGCGCGCTCGGATCTCTACTCGTTCGGCATACTCCTCTACCAGGGTCTTGTCGGTCACGTGCCGTTCAAGGGCAACAGCCTGTTCGAGCTCCTGAACCAGCACGTGACGGTGCCTGCTCCGGCGCTCGCGGCAACGCGTTCGGACTTGCCCGAAGCGCTCGGCGCACTGCTCGCGCGCACGCTCGCAAAGAACCCGGCGGAGCGGCCACAGAGCGCGCTCGAGCTGCGTTCCCAGCTGCTCGCCTTGCTGCCGCAGGTGCCGGACAATGTTCCGCTCGCAGCAGGTGCAGTCGCGCACGCCGCGCCGCCTCCGGCCGCCAGTCACGTGTCGCTGTCGATGCAGTTGCCCGACGCCTGGCGCACTGGAGCGACGTACGCTCCCCTGGCCGGACAACAGGCTCATCAGCCGTCGCCCGAGCGACACTCGTTCGGTCCGGGCGGCCCCGCCTGGAATGCCGGAGTCCCGTCGCAGCCGAGCGCGCCCCAGGGAGGCTCGCGGCTGCCATGGTTCCTCGTGGGCGTTTCAGGGCTGCTCGTCGTGGTTTTCGCGGTGGTCGCCGTCGCCGTCGTGGCCATCGTCGTGCTGCGGAAGCCGTCGGCCTCGGCCCAGCCGCCCGTGGTCGTGACAGTGAACGCGCCGTCCGACCTTGCGCAGCGTTCGCCGAATGCCGAAGCACCGCAGATGCCGGCGCCCGACATGGCAGCGGCAGATATGCCCCAACCGGAAAGCGCCGCCGCTGCAGCCACTCCGCGCGCGCTGCCCGGCGGGACACACGCCAACCAGAACCCCGGGGCGCCGCAGGCAGCGTCACCAGCGCCGACGCCGGCGCCCACGCCGACCAGCGCAGCGGCGGCTGAACCTGCCCAGACAGCGACTGCCGACCGCGGGCTCGAAGCGATCCGGAAGCTGCAAGCGGCGGCCAAGGAGCCCGGCACCGTGAAGATCGACTCGAAGCCGCCCGGCGCCAGCGTCGTCTTCGACGGCAAGTCCAAGGGCAAGGCGCCGATCAACATGACGAACGTCACACACGGCGACTACGACGTGACCTGTACGCTGGAGGGCCACCGGCCGCGGACCTACCTCATCCACGTCCGCGCCGGCACGACCAGCCTGCTCTGCGAGATGCTCATCGAGCTGAAGATCCCGACGAAGCTGTGAGCTCGGGCCGCGCTCAGTCGAGGCCGCGACCGTTCGTCCTCACCGGTACGCCGAGCTCACCGGCAACGTCGGTCAAGAGCTCGGGCGAAAAGTAGTAGATGCGAAGACGCGCGATGCGCGAGTCCTGGAGCTCGCTGCGAATGATGCAGCGAACGGCATCACCCGTGGTGTGGCCGTACCAGAGCAGGATGACGGGCTCGCCGCGGTGAACCACGAGCTGACTGCGCGCACGCGCGCCGTCGTACCCTTCCAGGTAGCTCGCGGGCATGCCGACGGACAGCGGCGACAGCAGTGTGTGGTAGAGGATGCCCGAGCGCGGGTCCGCGGTGGCGGCAAGGCTCAGATCGACCGCGGCGCCTGGCATCTCGACGGTGACGGTGTCGAGCAACAAGGCGGTGAGGGCGGGCAAATCGCCGGCGTCGAAGGCACGACAAAAGGCGTCGAGCGCTGCGGGCGCCGGGACGCGTACCTCATCCGTCTGGGGTTCGCTGAGCTTGCTGCGACCCCGGTGGAGCGCAGCCTTGACGGCGCCGACGCTGGTGCCGAGCACGCTGGCGATGTCGTCGAGCTCGAGGTCGAAGGCGTCCTTGAGCACCACGGCTGCGCGCTCCTGCGGTGAAAGTTTACCGATGAGCGTCCCGGCCGCCTCGCGTTTGGCCCGCTCGTCGCTGATTCGACCGGCCGCTTCTGGCAGCTCGCCCAGCTCCTCGCGTACCCGCCGGGCCCGGTCGACGTACAGGTTGGTGGCGACGCGGAACAGCCAGGCGCGCGGGTTTTCGATCTCGGGCTTGATCATGGTGCCGAGCGTGACCAGCGCTCGCGCCAGGGTGTCCTGCGCGAGATCTTCGGCGTCCCAGGGGCTGCGCGTGAGGTGCCGGCAGTAGCGGTACAGCTCGGGCCGCAGCGGCTCGAAGGATTGGCTGAAGCGGCGACAGGCGTCGCGTGCCAGGGCGGCGAGATCATCCATGGTCGCCTTCAATCTACCAGCGAGCCGCAGGTCAGGTTGACGATCGCGCCCGTGCTGGCGGCAGCGCGTTCGGACGCGAAGAATGCCGCGGCGCTGGCGACCTGCTCCAGCGTGGGCAGGCGACGGAGCAACGTGCCCCGCTCGGCGTGCGCGGCCAGCATGGCCTCCGGCGTGAGTCCGTGTTTGGCCGCAACTTCGGCGAAGACGTCGCGGCTGTGCGAGCGCGTGAGTGCGTCCGGGATGGCGTCCGCGCGCAGACAGATGGCACGCACACCGTAGGGGCCCAGCTCGCCGGCCAGGTGACGCGTCATGGCCTCGAGCGCTGCGCAGGCCACGCCGTAACCCATGAAGCCAGGGCCAGGCAGCACGGAGCCGGGCGTCGAAAGCGCGAGAATGACACCACTGCGCTGGCGCACCATGAAGCGCGAGGCCGCCTTGGCAATGCTGAAGTGAGCGCGAGTGTAGCCGACGATCGGCGCCGCGAATTCTTCCAGCGTCTGCTCGCTGAAGGACTTGCCCTGCACGTGCATGAGGCCGATCGCGTTCAGAACGACGTCGATACCGCCCGCACGCGCGGCAACCCCTTCGGCGTGCGCGTCGACCGCCGCGGGCTCCAGCGCATCCACCACGTCCACCTCCGCCTGGCCGCCGTCCGCCTGGATCCGTCGGGCCACTTCCTCCAGCCGGGCCAGGGTCCGACCGGCCAGAAACACCCGCGCTCCCTCGTGAGCGAAGGCGAGCGCAGTCGCGCCTCCAATTGCGCCGCCACCACCGTGGATGACCGCGGTCTTGCCAGAAAGTAAACCTGAACCCGGGGGGAACTTCGTCGTCATACTCGGACGACGGCCGACACCCCCGAAAGGATACGGGGCCCCTTCTATTTTCAGTTACGGCCGATCGGAGACCTGGACACAGAAGTACTGCAGCCCGAGCGCCGTCTCGCTGCTACCCGCGTAGTACACGATCCAGTCGCCGAGGCCCGCGCCATCATTCTCGGCGCACTTGGCTTCGGCGGCAGCGAGCAGGAGTTCGCGCGTGCTCCCGCCGTCTTCGGCCGGCAGCGGAGTGAACTCCCCGAGCGGGCTCGTCGGCATCGGGGCGTCGATCGGCGGGATGGCGTCGGCGAAACAACAGCTGACCCGGTACTCCTGCTCGTGACAGCCGGCTTCGCCAGACAGCTCGCCACCCAGCTGGAGACAGGCTTGCGCCGCGTGAGCCATCGAATGCAACGCGTCACAGTACGCCGTGCTCAGCGGGCCGATGCCGTAGCCTTGCAGACGACACTGCCTGGCGTCCTGCGGCGCGCCAGCTTGCCCGCCGTCGCTCGCCGCATTTCCGCCGCCGCTCGCAGCGCCTGCCCCACTCGCCTCCGACCCGTTCTCGCGCACGCTCGCGCCGCAGGCCGACAGGGAGACCATTCCGGCCAACCCGACCCAATGCCAATGCATACCGAGATATTGCTGCGCGCAGGATCGATTGTCACGACGGTGCGGCGTGACAGTCCTTTTCTGCCGCGGCGGGACAGCTGGTGATGGTGCGTCTCGTCGAAGGACGGCGCTTGCGGTATCGTTGGTAGGTGTCGTGGCCGGGCAAGAGTGTCTCGCTGTTCGCCGCTCTGGCGGCGCTGATAGCTGCCGGTTGCGAGACCGAGACGACGCCGAGCCCATCGTGGGTCGCCGGCCCTTCGGGTAGCGGCGCCACGGCGGGGAGCGCGAACGGCGGCGGACCGACGACGGGTCCTACGCCGGAGGGGTTCTTGCCGGACAGCGCGCCGAGCTCGGCACCATTGCGCCGGCTCACACGCGCAGAGTACCGCAACCTGGTGCGCGACGTGCTCGGCATCGAGCCACCGCCGGAGTACGCGCTCCCCGAGGAC
>DATLIL010001195.1:0-5689 GCA_035539475.1 Polyangiaceae bacterium | reverse complement strand
CGAAGACGATCCGCGGACAGCTCGTCGAAGTCGAGGTCGCAGGCCTCGACCTGGGCGATCAGATCGAGGCGGAATGGCTGCCCCTGAACGGCGTCGTTTACGACGCCCAGGCAGACGCCGTCTACGTCTACACCGAGGCGTCCGGAGGCGGCGTGGACCACGCCATCTCACACCCTCGCGAGGTCTTTGCGGAGCTCGGCGACTCGGGTGTGAGCCAGGTGGTGGTGTTGGACGGCGAGGGGCACAAGCAGTTCCTGCGGCTGCGCTCCCCCCTCGAGCTGCCGGCGGTCACTGCTTGAGCCCCTCGGCGGAGCGCGATCCTCAGGCTGGGGTCGTGACTCCGCCCACGGGCGGCTGGCGTTCTCCCCTGGTGTGCCAGGAGCGCAGCTTGAGCGAGAGCGCCACCAGGAGGCCTCCGAGGACGACGGCGAAGGCCCCGATCCAGACCGCGAGGGCCAGCGCCCCTGCGGCAGGGTAGAGCCAGACCCCTGCGCCGAAGAGCACGGAGAGGACGCCGCCCAGCCCGAGGAGCCACTCGCCCTCGATCTCCTTGCGCAGGCGTACGGCTGCGACGATCTGAGCGCCGCCCGTGACCATGGCCCACGCGCCGATCAGCATCAGCAGCGCAAAGCCCGAGATGCCGGGCCAGAAGAACGTGAGCACGCCGGCGAGCACGCTGACCAGACCCGAGAACAGGAGCCAGCCCCAGCGCTCGTGCTCCCGTGCGTGTCGTACGGCGGCCACGACGTTGAACACTCCGTCGACGATCGCGTAAGCGCCGAAGAGGAGCACGAGCGACAGCATGCCGATGCCGGGCCGCATGAAGAGGAGCACGCCAAATAGGATGGCGGCCACGCCGCGAGCGGTGATCGCCCACCAGTGTTCGGCGAGCGAACGCGCGTTCACGTCGGTGACGCGGAATGGTGATTCGATGTTGGCCATGCCCCCCGGCCGTGCAAGACGTGAGCCGGAGCGCGTTCAGCTTTGGGCTGCGGTCGACGGCGGTCGCGGCCACCAGCTCGGCAGCTTGGCGTGCTTCGATAGCCAGTGGTCCACGCTGAGCTCGCCTGCGCCAAATACGGCCACGTAGATGAGGCCGCTTTCGATGGCCACGTTCTTCAGGAACTGAATCAGCTGCATCGGTCGAGCCGCAGCGCTCGCATTCCAGAAATCATGGAAAACGAGGGTGACCGGTATCAGGTACAGGGCGAGGAGCAACGCTCCCGACGACGCTCCAACGCCGAACACCAGCGAGATTGCACCGATGATTTCGAACAGGGCAGCGGCCAGCGCGAGCATCGCGGGCACGGGCAGCCCCTGCGAGGCGATCGCCTGAGTAGTGGCGCCGAGGTCCGCCAGCTTGTGCAGGCCGGACACCAGGAAGACCAGGGCCAACATCAAGCGGGCGACCAGAAGCGCCCAGGAACCGATATCCCTACCGTGCATGTCGTCCTCCTGGTCGGCGAGCGCGAGCGCGGGCCAGCGAGGAGGAATGGCAGCAAGCATCGCACCAGCCTGGCGGCCAACGAGCGAAGCGCGTCGAACACGCGCGGACCTTCGGGTTGGAAGGAAGCCCGTGCTCTCACCGCTCGCTGGGGCTTGCTGCATCGTAGCGAACGGGGCTCACTTCAAGCGCGCTTCCAGACGCTTGGTTCCTCCGCCGTACTGAAACTTGGCGTCCCCGAAGCTCGGTGGCCCGAAGGTCCCGCGGGCGTTGTTCGACGCGCAGTAGTCCTCGACCGGCATGCCCAAGAAGTTCGTGTCGAGCTTGCCGTTGTTGTTCTCGTCGTGAAAGGCCGAGAGGCCATAGGTCCCGGGGCTGATACCGCGAAAGACGCACAATGCCCGACCGCCGTGGATCTTGGCGGCCGCGGGCTGGACGGGATTTTTCAGCCATCCTTCCTGGCGAAACAGGCCGCAGCGAACCACTCCGCCGGAGCCCTGCGCCTGGGTCACGAACTCGACCACGTTGCTGCTGGGCGGGGGCTCCCCCGCCGGGGCCGAGGCCGCGCCGAGGAGTGCAACGCCGGCTGCGAACACGGCCAACCGCAACGATCTACGACACTGAGGCATTCTCTGATCCTTTCTCGAAGGTGCGAGCGAGCAGGTGCGAGAACCGCTCGTGACAGTCGAAGCGTGAGAAGGCCCGCGCTACAAGGCTGGCGCCATCGACGAGGGCAGGCGAGCTCATGAGCTCGTCGGTCGCGCGCAGCACCTGATCGGCCTTGAGCCCTCCAGCGCGTAGGCTGCGGCCTGCCCTGGCGCGCTCGATCGCCGTCATTGCCAGGTGCTGATCGAGGTTGGACGGGATGCCGAGCACGGGCCGACCCTCCGCCAGCGCCTGATAACTGGTGCTCGCGCCGCCATTCGTGATCACGAAGCGGGCCGAGCGCGCCGCCAGGTGCCCCGGCACGTACTCGGCGACCCGTACGTTGGCCGGAAGCGCTGGCGCCGGGCGACCAGCTGTGGCGAGGAGGGCAACCACCGGCAGCCGTTCGAGCGCCGACAGTACGGCAGGGAGCGCCGACGCGCGGCCGCTCGAGCCCAGCGTGACATAGATTAGCGGCTTGCCCGCGCAATCCTGGAGTAGCCCCGCGGGCAGCTCGGTGTCGGGTGACCAGGGGACGGGGCCGAGGAAGTGGTGATGCTCGGGCAGCTGCTGCATCGAGCAAAGCTCGGGCACGTCGGGGTAGAGCACGAGGTCGCCGTAAGTGAGCGCCGCGAGCAGATCGCCGAGCGGCGCCAGTCCGTGGCGCACGCGCAAAGCATTGAGCGGTGCCGCAAAATGAGCGAACACGTGCGGCAGAGCGATGGGGAAGTAGCGCGCTGCGCGATCGACGCCCAGCAGGTCGACGATCGGATGATCCGGCAGCGGGAAGCTGTCGCGCAGCGCGTACGGGCTCCAATAGGCGTTGATCAACGTTGCCAGCCGGACACGCGCGACGGCCGTGCTCACCGCCAGCGACAGGCGAAAGTCTCCGATCACCAGATCGGGCTCCACCTGCTCGAACAGCGCGAGCTCGTCGGCGACGTAACGCGAAAGGAGCTTCGTCTCGTACAGTCGCTGCCCACGTTCTATGCGCTTCAGCGCCTGATCTTTGTCGATGCTGAAGAGCGGCCAGCGCTGGAAGCTCGTGCCGGAAAAGACGATCGGGTCGAACTCGCTGCAGGCGAAGAGCACCTCGTAGCGCTCGGGGTCGAGCCGGCGCGCCAGCGATGCCAGGCGCACGACCTGGGACAGGCTGACGTTTTCGGCGATGAACAGCAGGCGACGCACGGAAGCAGTAACATTGGACATGATTTAGACAAATGCCAGGCCCAAATCAGTATTGCTCACAAGGTGTGGGAAAAACCGCGTTGACGTGGGCGCGTGTCCTGTCTAGGCTGAGTTGGACAAAAATTAGACAATGCACCGCTTCGACTTCGTGCTGGTGGGCGGCGGGCTGCAAAACAGCCTGATCGCGCTGGCCCTGAACCGGCGCCGTCCGGGGCTCAGGGTGGCCCTGGTCGAACGCGCGGACCGGCTAGGCGGCAACCACACCTGGTGTTTTCACGCGGGCGACTTCACGAGCGACACCGAGGCGCTCATCGAGCCGCTCGTGGTGCGTCGTTGGCCCGGTTACGAGGTGCAATTCCCGCAGCTCTACCGCTACCTCGACGAGCCCTACGCCGCGGTCACGTCACAGCGATTGCACGAGGTCGTGAGCGGGCTCGAGGGTGTGACGCTGTTGCTGGGTGCGCAGGTCGACCGCATCGAAAGCGGCCGTGTCGAGATCGCAGGTGCTGCCACGCTCGAAGCCGGAATGGTGGTCGACGCGCGCGGCCCCGAGTCCTTCGTGGAGCGGGAGCTCTCGGGTTACCAGAAGTTCCTCGGCCTCGAGCTCGAGGTCGATCCGGCCAGCGCGCCGCGCGTGCCTACTCTGATGGATGCTCGGATCGAGCAGCGCGATGGTTTCAGGTTCTTTTATGCGCTGCCCCTCGCGCCGGATCGCCTGCTGCTGGAGGATACCTATTTCTCCGACTCGGCCGTGCTCGACCGCGAGCTCCTGCGCAGGGAGGTCAGGGCTCGTGCCGCCGCGCTAGGGATAAGCGAGCGCGGCGTAGTGCGCGAGGAAGCCGGGGTGCTGCCGCTGCCGGCTCGGCTCGGCGCGTGCGCACCGCCCAACGGGGTAATCCGAGGCGGCTATCAGGGAGGCTGGTTCCATCCGACGACGGGCTACTCGTTTCCGCTCGCGCTGCGGCTCGCCGACGAGCTGTCGCGCGGCGAGCCGTCCACGCTTGCTGCGCGCGTGGCGCGTCTCTCCCGCGAGCGTGTCACGCAGCAACGCTTCTGCACGCTGCTCAATCGCCTGCTGTTCGCGGGCTTCGCACCCGAGGATCGCTTCCGCGTGCTCGAGCGCTTCTACCGCCTGCCGCCGCCGACGATCAGGCGCTTCTATGCCATGAACATGACGCTGGCCGATCGTCTACGCATCCTGTGCGGCCGCCCGCCGTCAGGCTTGCGGGTCTCGCGCCTGCTGTCGCCGAACGTGCGCTCCGCGCACGGCTCACCCCAGGGAGAACCTTCATGAGCCAGGCTGCCTTTCCTCTCCCCCCTACGCGTGATCTCGCCGCGCTGCTCACGCGCGAGTTCGAGTCCGAGAATCTCGCGCTGGAGCTCGCTGGCTCGCCGGCGTTGCCCCAGCGGCTCTGGCAGCGAGCCCTGTGCGGCCCCCTGTGCGAGATGGCGTCACGGCCGGGCAAGGAGCTGCGCGCGCAGCTGGTCGAGGCCGGCTGGCGCATGGCGGGGGGAGGCGGCGAGTTGCCCGCAGAGCTGCCCGCCATCGTGGAGGCGCTGCATCTCGGCTCGTTGATCGTGGACGACATCGAGGACGACTCCGCGCGACGCCGCGGCGGTGTGGCCCTGCACCGAGCGATCGGCGTGCCGCTCGCGCTCAACGCGGGCAACTGGCTGTACTTCTTGCCCGGGGCCTTGCTCGGGCGACTCGCCCTGCCGCCCATGAACGAGCTCTTGCTGCGCCGGGACATCGACCGCGCGGTGCGCCTCTGCCACTACGGTCAGGCTCTGGATCTGTCGGTCAGCGTGACCGAGCTGCGGCAACGCGATGTAGCGAGCGTGGTGCTGGCGACGACGCGCCTGAAGACGGGTAGCCTGACGGAGCTCGCGATCCGGCTCGGAGCGTCTGCCGCGGGGGCGGCCCCGGAAAAGGTCGGCATCCTGGGCCGCTTCGGCAGCGACTTCGGCGTGGCCCTGCAGATGCTCGACGATCTGGGCGGGCTGGTATCCGAGAAACGCAGCCACAAGGGCCACGAGGACCTCTTGCAGGCACGCCCGACGTGGCCGTGGGCCTGGCTAGCCGAGCAGGCCGACGCCGTCGCCTACCTGCGTTTGCGCGCGCTGGGAGACAGCGTCGTCGCGCGCGAGCTTCACCCCGAGCACTTGGCGGAACAACTCCGAGGGCTCTTGGCGGAGTCCGGCCTCGCCACGGTGAGAGCCAAGCTGCTCGCGGCGCGTGAAGCCGTGCGTTCGTCCCTGGGGGATGTGCCTGGCTCGAGCCTGCTGGACGAAGCCGCCGATTGCTTGGAGCATCTCTATGGCTGAGCTGCGCCTGCCGGACGCGCTGTGGTCCGCGACGAAGGGGCCGCGCGTGGCCGTCGTGGGCAGCGGCTTCGGTGGGCTCGCGGCGGC
>DATLIL010001194.1:0-4850 GCA_035539475.1 Polyangiaceae bacterium | reverse complement strand
GCTCCCAGCGACGCCGGCCTTCACCATGTCGGGCTTCGAGCCCGTGAAGCCCGAGCTGATCGCCCCGGAGGCGGCAGCATCGGCGAGCGGCGAGGTCCGCCACGGCACACGCGGTGGCCGCCCCGACGTGCGGCTGCTAGGCGGCTACTTCGTCTTCGGCTCGCCCGACCCCGCGCTTCTCGTGTCTCTGTTGCCTGCGGTGGTGCACGTGCGCGGCGTCGAGCGGCTCTCGACGCTGGTGCGGCTCGTCGGTGACGAGGCGATCGAGCGGCGCTCCGGTCGCGATCTCGTGCTCGCGCGTCTGGTGGAGGTGCTGCTGATCGAAGCGTTGCGCTCGACGTCGGGTGAAGACACACCGCCGGGCCTCTTGCGTGGGCTGGCCGACGCACAGCTCGCGCCGGCGATGCGGCAGATGCACCGGAAAATCACCCGTTCGTGGACGGTGGCCGAGCTCGCCAGGACCGCCGCGCTGTCGCGCTCCGCGTTCTTCGAGCGCTTCACGCGAACGGTGGGCCTACCGCCGATGGAGTACCTCCTCGCCTGGCGCATGGCCGTGGCCAGAGATCTGCTCCGCCACCACGACCTGGGGCTCGCCGAGGTCGCCGAACGCGTCGGCTACGGCTCGGCCAGCGCCTTCAGCACCGCCTTCACCCGCCACGTCGGCCAGCCGCCGAGCCGCTTCGCACGCGAGCACGCACAGGCGTAAGTCTTCGTATTCATGAAGGAATGAAGAAAAGTGACGGCGCTCGTCGATCTCGCCTTGGCTCGTTCGTCGTCCGGTCAGAAGGAGAGACCATGCGCAAGCTCATCGTTTCAGAGTTCCTGTCCCTCGACGGCGTGATGCAAGCCCCCGGCGGGGCCGAGGAGGACACCGAAGGTGGCTTCCGGTACGGCGGCTGGACCGTGCCGTACTGGCATGACGACATCGGCGCGAGCTTCGGAGCCATCATGAAAGATGCCGATGCGTTCCTGCTCGGCCGAAAGACGTATGTCACCCACGCCAATGCGTTCGAGCCGCTGCCGGCAGGCGACTTCTTCGGAGACATGATGAACGCTCCTGCCAAGTACGTCGTGTCCAAGACGCTGGACAAACCGATCTGGCGCAACACGACGATCATTCGCGATAACGTCGTCGAAGCGGTTCGCAAGCTCAAGGCCGCGCCCGGCAAGAACGTTCTCACCGACGGCAGCCACCAGCTCGTGCACACGCTGCTCGAGCACGACCTGGTCGACGAGCTTCATCTACTGCTCTACCCGCTCATTCTCGGCGGCGGCAAGCGCCTGTTGCCGGAGGGTGTTCACAGGGCGTTCAAGCTGAAGGAAGCGAAGCCCTACCCGAGCGGCGTCGTGGGGCTCCACTACGAACGCGCGTGACGGTAGCGATCCTGATCGTCGTGCTCTTCTGGGGCGCCGTCTTCATGATCGCCCTGGCGGTCAAGGGCCTCACGCCGTCCGAATTCCTGTTCGGCGCGTACGAGCCCTTGCCCGGCGATCTCGGGACCTGGAAACACAGCGGCAAGGACGACGACAGCGGGCGGCAGCGCGAAGAGCGACTCCTGCTGCCGCCCGGCGGGGCCCGCTCCAGCCATCTCTTGCTGCAAGTTCGCTATCGGGACCCGGTGTCCGGGGACGTCGTCGGTGTCGAACCGGAGCAACGCGTGCGGCGCCGGCGTGTCAGCGCCCGTTCGTGAAAACGGCGCTCGGCATCAATGACCGAGGCTGGGCTGCTGGGGCCTAGGGCGCGGCTCGCGCTGAGGGGCCATGCGTTCGCCGCGGCCCGGTACGTCCGGGCACAAGACGAGCTTGCCTTCGAGACCGCCCTGCTCGAGCCGGCGGTGTGCGTCGGCGACCTCGTCGAATGCGATCCGCTCTGCCACTCGTGGGCGGATCTCGCCACTCGCCAGCATGCCGAACAGCCGCTGCAGATCCTCGCGAAACCAGGCGGGATGTAGCGCCCGCATCAGGTTGATCGAGTAGACGCGGCAGCGCTTGCCGTTGGGCAACTGTTTCCACAGATACTCGAGATACTGATTGCCGAGCCACGACACGATGCCGAATGTGCGATGCTTCTCCTGCACGTTCGCCGTGTAGCCATAGGCGCAAAGCAGGCCTCCTCGCCCGAGCGCCTCGAAAGAGCGGGCAAAGCCGCCCGCGCCGATGCCGTCGAAGACCACGTCGAAGCCCCCCGGCACGACGCGCGTGAAGTCCTCGTTTTGGTAGTCGATGGGCGTGGCTCCGAGCTCGCGAATGAGCGGCGCGTGTTTGCCGCGCGCGGTACCCCACAGCTCGAGCCCCGCCATGCCACCGAGCTTCAGCAACGCCTGACCGACGGCACCGGCCGCTCCGTGGACGAGCACCCGCTGACCACGCTGTACGTGAGCCGTGCGGTAGAGGAGCTGGTAGGCCGTCGTCCAGCTCAGGATCAGCGCAGCCGCCTCGGCCGAGTCGACGCCGTTTGGCACGCGGGTCACGTGGGCGGCTTTGAGCGTACGATAGGTGGCGTTCGAGCCGAGGACCGTCAGGTCGGCCACGCGATCGCCCGGCTCGAAGTCGATGACGCCAGCGCCGAGCTCGTCAACCTCCCCCACGACGTCGTAGCCCAACACGAATGGCGGGCGACGACGCATGGTTTGCGGGTAGAGGTGGCGTCGAATCACCACGTCCGTGTACTCCAGGCCCGAGGCGAGCACGCGGACCCGAACCTCGCCCCGGCCCGCCTTCGGCAGCGGGGCGTCCACGACCTCGAGGCCCTCCGGGCCGCCGAAGCGCCTGACTCGAACGACCCTGTTGCGAGGCATATGAGGATGCCCTGCAACTCTTGGTCCCGCCTGCGATCACGGCTCCTCGGGGGCCAGCGTGAGCATTCCGCGGAGCAGCTCCGTAGCCGCCGGGTAGTACCAGACGGCGTCATCCCATGGGCGCACCATACCGTTGCCCTCGTCGGCGCCGGTGTTCGGGGTCTGCTGCAGATGGATCATATCGGGCCCGGCCGCGCCGGCCTGTGAGGCCTCCGTGCCCGCGTCGGCGACGCGCATTTCCGGGTGGAAGAGGCCGCTCACCGGCGTTCCGCCGGCGTCCACGATCTCCAGTCCGAGCTCGCCGAGCGTGAAGAAGGCGTCGTTGGCCGGTACGAGCGCGGTGACGACGTTCAGGTAGCGTTGCTCCACGCCGGTCGTGACGTTGAAGGCGGGAAACGCTTCACCCTCGAGCAGCCGCTCGGTGCCCACGATGCCGGCAGCCGAGACCCCGTCTCTGGCGGCGAGCTCTTCCAAGAGGAGCGCCGGATCGCCGTCTTCGGCAAGCTTTTCCAGGCCCGCCGATGCCTCGGCACCACTCGCGAACAGCGGGGTGTTGCCGTCGTGCACGTACCAGACGAGCGGCGAGAGCTGCTGATCGACACCGAGCAGCTGAGGATTTTCGACGGTGACCGCGTAGTCGAAACCGTCCACCTGGCTCACGGTCGCGTATGCGGACGGCTGCACCAGGCAGTCGTCCTCCTCCTGCGATTCGAACTGATCGAAGAAGTGATAGCGGCGGATCGTGGGGATCAGATCGCCATTGCCTCCCTCGCCACGAGCGGGTTGATACTCGCCGCCACCCACCGCTTCGTCCCGCTCTGCGCCCGCATCCCAGACGGTCAAATTACGCCTGATCTCCGCCTCGAGCTCGTCGTCACTGCGAGGTTGCCCGTCGTCGTCGAGCAGAGCGATTCCGGTGTTGGGCGGCGCGATGAACGCGTCGTTGGTCTCCATGACCATGGTCGCGAACGTCAAGAGCGGCGCCGCCGCCGTCGCGGCCACGGTGAACGAAACGCTGTCGCCCGGCAAGAGCGGCCCCGCAACGGAGCCCAGCTCATCGAGCCCGTCTTCTCCCGTACGTTCCGCGACGAGCGTGGCAGCATCACCAGCGGTCGCCAGCGCCTTCAAGCCCGGACGAGATTGCGCGTCCGGGACGAAGAGCTGCCAATCGCTCGAGTGCAGCGCGTAGAACACCGACGACAGCGGCGTACGCAGCGCGAGGCTCTTGTCCGTGACGTTCTTCAGCGTGACGGTGAGCTCCTCGCCGTCGCGCTCGACGTCGACGCTCAGCATGCCCGGCGCGAGCGGCAACGAGCACCAGTTCAGCCTTGCCAGCGCCACACCCCCCTCCCGTTTCAGGCTGTCTTGCACCTTCCAGAGCGCGGTGCCCGGCGCGGCTTCGGCCTCGACGCCGGCGTCGTAGAGCGCGAGCTCAGCCGCCAGGTCGACGTCCGAGCGCGGATTGCCGTCGTCGTCGAAGAGCGCCACGCCCTCGGCGCCGGTCAGAAAGAATCCATCCGTCGTGTCGTAGTACGGCACTGCGATGCTCACGCGCTGGCCTTCGACCGCCGTGAACGCGAACGTCACGACGTCGCCGAGTTCCAGGTTTCCCTGGTCCGGCGAGAAGAAGTCCACGCCTGGGAACTCCTCGGTGTCTTCGTCCCACCCGCCCCACGAGGCGCCATGGTTCGCGAAGAAGGTGCTGACACCTTCGATCTCCTGGCCGGCTTCGTCGAGCAGTGGATTGGCGCCGGTGTGCAGGATTGCGATCGGCGTCTCGAACCGCGCCTCCAGGGCGGCACCCGCCGTCATGTTCTCGAGCGTGATCACGAAGTCTGCCTGTGCCGGAGGCTGGGGCTTGGTCCCACCAGAACCGCCCCGGGAGTCGTTCGTTCGCCCTCCTTTCCCCGCGCTGCTGCCGCCTTCGCCACCGTCGTTGGCTCGCGCTCCGGCCCCCGCCGCCCCTCCGTTCGATTCCGCTGGCTGCGCTGCACCGTCACCGCCACAGCCGACGAGCCCCAACACCACCAGAACCGCTGCTGACCCTAGGAC
>DATLIL010001193.1:0-10745 GCA_035539475.1 Polyangiaceae bacterium | reverse complement strand
GAGCTAAGGATAGAACATGGCTGCCCCGACCACATCGACCAAGGGACGACCGGCGAAGAAAGTCGTCAAGAAGAACATCTACGCCGGCATCGCGCACATCAAGTCCACCTTCAACAACACCATCGTCGCGATCACGGACGTGAACGGTGCGGTGATCTCCTGGGCGAGCGCTGGTTCGCGCGGCTTCAAGGGCTCGCGCAAGAGCACGCCCTTCGCCGCGCAGCTCGCGGCGGAAGAGGCAGCACGCCGCTCCATGGAGCACGGCGTGCGCTCCGTCGCTGTGTTCGTCAAAGGTCCGGGCGCCGGCCGTGAGAGCGCTCTGCGCGCGCTTCAGCAGGCAGGCCTGAAGGTCACGCTGATTCGCGACGTGACTCCCATCCCCCACAACGGTTGTCGGCCGCCGAAGCGCCGTCGCGTGTAACGGAGAACGACGATGGCTCGCTATATCGGTGCTGTTTGCAAGATCTGCCGTCGTGAAGGCGGCAAGCTCTACCTCAAGGGTGAGCGCTGCTTCACGGACAAGTGCGCGGTTACCCGCCGCCCCTACCCGCCCGGTCAGCACGGCCAGGCCCGCATCAAGCTCTCGGAGTACGGCCTGCGCCTGCGCGAGAAGCAGAAGATGCGTCGCATCTACGGCCTGCTCGAGGCTCAGTTCTCGGGCTACTACGTGCAGGCCTCGGGTCTGCCGGGTCGTACCGGTGAGGAGATGATCGGCCTGATCGAGCGCCGGCTCGACAACGTCGTCTACCGCATGGGCCTCGCCGCCAGCCGCGCCCAGGGGCGCCAGCTGGTCCGCCACCGCCACGTGCAGGTGAACGGCAAGTACGTCAACATCCCGAGCTTCCGCGTCAAGCCGAACGACGTCGTCTCGATCGCCGAGGCGAGCAAGAAGATCGCCTTCGTGGCCGCGGCTCTGGCCGCCGCGAAGAACCGCCCGCGCCCGAGCTGGGTCGAGGTGGACGCCGAGAAGATGAGCGGCACGTTCAAGTCGATGCCAGTGCGCGACGAGATGAACGAGCCGATGGTGAGAGAGCAGCTAGTCGTCGAGTACTACTCGCGCTGATAGCGCGAAACGCGGGCAGGCCGCGGAGCCTCGTGAGGAAGCGGGTTTCCTCCTTGGCTCGGGACGGCCGCGCGAACCCTGAAAGAAAGAAAAGGAGCACGAAGCATGGTGACGCAAATGATGAGCCGTAACTGGCGCGACCTGATTCGCCCGAAGGCGATCCAGCTCGATCCGGAGTCGAGCAGCGAGAACTACGGCAAGTTCACCTGTGAGCCGCTCGAGCGTGGTTTCGGCATCACGATCGGCAACTCGTTGCGCCGCGTGCTCCTGGCCTCGCTTCAGGGTTCCGCCATCACCGCGGTCCGCCTGGAAGGCGCGCTGCACGAGTTCACCACCATCCCCGACGTGATCGAGGACGTCACCGACATCATCCTCAACCTCAAAGAGGTGGTGATCAAGGCGGACTCGCCCAAGACGCACACGCTGCGCCTGGAGAAGGAAGGCCCTGGTCCGGTTCTGGCGGGCGACATCCGCACCGTCGACGGCCTGACCATTCTGAACCCGCAGCACCACGTGGCGACGCTCGACAAGAAGGGCCCGCTTTCGATGGAGCTCACGGTCAACGTGGGCCGCGGGTACGTGCCGGCCGAGCGCAACAAGACGCCGACGATGGCCATCGGCACGATCCCGATCGACGCGCTGTTCTCGCCGATCCGCAAGGTGAACTACACCGTGCAGAACGCGCGCGTCGGGCAGATGACCGACTACGACAAGCTGATCCTCGAGGTCTGGACGAACGGCGCTGTGCGTCCGGTCGACGCGGTGGCCTTTGCCGCCAAGATCCTCAAGGAGCAGCTCTCGATCTGGATTAACTTCGAGGAGACGGAAGAAGCCAGCTACACGGCTTCTGGTGCCGATGAGCAGCCGCTCAACGAGAACCTGTTCCGCTCCGTCGACGAGCTTGAGCTGTCAGTGCGCTCGGCCAACTGCCTGCAGAACGCCAACATCACGTTGATCGGCGAGCTGGTGCAGAAGACCGAGCAGGACATGCTCAAGACCAAGAACTTTGGTCGCAAGTCGCTCAAGGAGATCAAAGAGATCCTGGCGACGATGGGCCTGAGCCTGGGCATGAAGTTCGACAACTGGCCGGCCATGCTCGAGCGCTGGAAGCAGCAGCAGCAGCAGGGATGAGATCATGAGGCATCGTAATGCTGGACGGCAGTTCAGCCGCAACGCAAGCCACCGGCGCGCCATGCTGCGCGCCCTCACCGCCAACCTCGTGGCGCACGAGCGCATCGAGACGACGGACGCCAAGGCGAAAGAGCTTCGCCGTGTCGCCGAGCGTCTGATCACTCGCGCTGTCCGGCTGGGCCCGATCGCGTTCACGCCCCAGGACAAGCTGAGCGCGGCGGACAAGTCGCGCAGGCTCGCGGCCACGCTCGCGATGTCCCAATTCCTGCGCCGTTTCGCGGTCGTGGAGAAGGGCGGCGAGAGCAAGAAGATCGACCTGGTCGAGAAGGTCTTCGTCGACCTGGCGAAGCGCTTCAGCGGGCGTCCCGGCGGTTACACCCGCATCATCAAGCTCGGCCGTCGCCGGGGCGATAACGCTCCCATGGCGCTGATCGAGTTCGTCACCGGCGCCGAGGGCGGCGCTGGCGAGGCGGCTCCGGCTCCGGAGAAGAAGAGCAAGAAGGCGCAAGCCGAGGCGGGTGCGGAAACTTCCGAAGCATCTGCGAAAAAGCCGCGCGCCAAGAAGGCGAAGAAGGACGAAGAGTCCGCTGAGGAAAAACCCTCGGAGGGTTGAGCTCACCGCTCCCTCGAAATCGACACCGCCCGCTCTCGGCACTACCGAGGCGGGCGGTGGAGTTTTGTGCCTAGCGAAAGCGGTTCAGCGATCGTTGGCCTTGCTCGGCGCGAGCGAGTAGGGCGGTGGAATCGTGACGCCGTCGAAGGGAGTCTCGGCGTCGGCGCTCTGAGGGCCGCACTTGCGCACGCGCATCGCCCACTGCGACTGTTCCGGGACGCGAACCGTGGGCTCGCTGCTGGGCGGAGGCGTGCACGGCTCGGGCGGTGGGACGCTCACGCGGCGCACCTGCTCATCGAGCTCGGCGATCGCCTCGTCTTCACTGCCTCCGTCCGCGTGTAGCGAGCCGGAGTGAGCGCGGAAAGTTCCCGAGCTGTGAGGGGAGGGGGACTCTCGCTCGCCTTGCCCTTCGTCGAGGGAATAGACGCACGCGAGGGGTCCACTCGGCAAGCGAACCACCTTCATAGCAACATGATAACGGGATCCCCACAGGAGGGAATAAGACTCAGCGAGCAAGGTGAACCCGTATTCACAGTGCCGAAACGAGACAGGGGTGCGACCGAGGTTTGGCCTGGAAACTCCGCCACTTGCTCAGCCCTTGGGGGCCGGAGCCCCTGGTTCGGGCGGGCTCGATTTCAGCGCTGGTCTTCGAAAAGTTACCCAGCCGATGCCGAGCAACGAGGCCAGGGCGATGACGATCGCCGCCAGGTAGCGGGCTCTCGGGCCCTCGTTCCCGGGGTCGGGCTGCTCGAAACGGGCGCTCAGGCGCTGCGCCCGCTCGTTGGCAGGGTCGAGCTCCAGCGCACGCCGCGCCAGCGTGCGGTCAGCCGTGCCGCTCTGTAGCCGCTCCTCCGCCTCGATCGTCAGGCGCAGGCTCTCGATCTTGGGGGCGTGAGGCGTCCCCTCGGCCAGGCGCTCGGCGCGCCGCAGCGCATCGAGCGCGGCCGGGCGACGCTCGCTGGCGAAGCGGCGGGCATACTCCCAGTAGCCGCCGATCATCTCGTCGCGCCTTTCGTACAGCGGGCTCTTGGCCAGGACCTGATCGTAGGAGGCGCGCATGCGCTCGAGGTCACCTTCACCCTGGGCCTTCAGGCCAGCCTCGAACAGCTCGTTGACCTCGGCCGTACGCAGCCGATCGAGCTCAGCAAACAGCTCGCGTGCGGTGCGCTCCCAGGTCCAGTCGCGTGCGGGACGCTTGCCGACCACGTTCTCGTAGGCGTCTCTGAGTTGCCAGTTGCCGGTCTCGCCCATCAGCGCGATGGCTTGCCGCGCCGCCTCGCGCACCTGGCTACGCTCGGTGCCGGCGAACGACACGATGATGCGAGCCGCGTCTGGATCGCGGATGCGCCCGTAGGCCCGTAGAACGTCGGCCAGCACCTGATGATCGTCGGTCTGCACGGCCTCGCTGGGGATGGCCTTGCCCAGCATGTCGAGCTGCCGGCCTGCCCAGCTCGCGATCTTTTCTGCCGGATGCCGCCGCGCTTCGATCAGCCCGGCCAGTGCCTTGTCGCCCATGCGGCCGAGCGCCAGCTGGGTGTCTACCCGCAAAAACTCGCCGAAACGCGCGTAGAGCTCGACCAGTCCGCGGGTACCTTCGACGGTCCCGATGCGCTCGAGCATGCGGCTCAGCGCGACGGTGCGCGTGACGCTGACCCAGTTCCTGTCCTTGGGCCGCGCGTACCTGGACAGCATTTCGAGATAGTCGGGCGTGTCGACCTTGCCCTTGCCGTCGGTTTCCTCGCGCAGGTCGTCGCGAGCCTCGCGCCGCACGGCGAGCAGCGCGCGCTTCATCGCGTCGCGATCTTCTTGTTCGGCGAGCTTGTTGAGCCGGAATCGGATCGCGTAGACCAGGCGCGCGTCCGTCTCCAGAATCTCGCGGATGGCGTTGTCGCGCACCGCGGCGTCGGCGTCCGTGACCCGCGCGAGTCGCTCGTCGAGCTCCTCGAGCTCTTCGGGCTTGGGTGGCAGGAGCTCGAGCGGGCGCGCCTTCGGCAACTCCGGCAGCTTTCGCGGCGCCGCGGTCACGGCGGCCGAGCCCGAGCTGGCCGGAGTGCGTAAATCCTCGGCCTGCGCGGCAGCGGCGACGAGCAGCAGCGCAGACAGCGCCCGCCGAACGCGGCGCCTAGTCGTTGATCCTGAAGTCGGGAAACTCACCGGTGAAGCTTCGCCAGCGCGTTTCGACGCGCTCCACGCGAGCAGCGCTCGGCCCCTTCTGAGCCCAGCCGTAAAGTTCTCGAATGGCAATTTCCTCGCCCTCAGCCACGATTTCGACCGAGCCGTCGGGACGGTTACGCACCCAACCGGTCAGGCCGAGCCTGCGAGCTTCACGCTGTGCCGATGCCCTGAAATAGACACCTTGGACTCGGCCACGAACAACGAGCAACAGCTGCTTGAGCGCCATGCCTGTGGCCTCGGACCGTAGCCAAGGGCGCCGAGCGCCGCAAGGCGCTGTAGATCTGCGGCAAAGTTCGTGGTTCGATCGCGGCTGTGAGCTCCGACATCGAGCCGACCCGCATGGCCGCCGAGGACCGCGTGTCCCTGGCGGAGGCGCTCAGGCGAGAGCAGCGCGTGTCGGAAGCTCTGCGCGAGGTCGGCATTGCCCTGGGCACCACGCTCGATCTCGACGACCTGCTGGAGCTCATCCTGACCAAGCTGACGGAGCTGGTCGAGGCCGATCGAGCCACGCTGTATTTGCTCGACGAGGCCCACGACGAGCTGGTCAGCCGCCTGGTGGTCGGTGGCCAGGTGCGCTCCATCCGCATGAAGGTGGGGCACGGCGTGGCCGGTATGGTCGCCGCGACCGGCAAGCCCATCCGCCTGAACGAGGCCTACTCCGATCCGCGGTTCGAGCGGGATTGGGACCTTTTGACCGGGTATCGCACGACCAGCATGCTGGTCGCGCCGCTGAAGAACCACCTCGGGCGCACGATCGGCGTGATCCAGGTGCTGAACAAGCGCGGTGGGGAGGGCTTCAGCAGCGACGACGAGGCCATTCTCTCCGCGCTTTCCACCCAGGCTGCCGTCGCGATCGACAACAGCCGCCTGTTCCTCTCGCTGATCCAGAAGAACAAGCAGCTGCTCGACACCAAGGAGCAGCTCGAGCGGCGCGTGCGCGATCTGTCGCTGCTCTTCGAGCTCGAGCGGGCAACGGCCCGTGCCACCACGCTGGAGGAGCTCTGCCTGGCGGCGTTGGCGCAGCTGACGGCTGCCTGCGAGGCGCGCGGCGCTGCCATGTTGCTCGGCGAACCCGAGACGGGTGATCTCGTCCAGTATGTCTACGACGATCAGGACCCGGACCGCCTGAGCACGCTGCCGGTGAAGTCCGGCGAGGGTGTGCTCGGTGCCGCGATGCTTTCGAAGGACGCGCTACGCATCGCGGACCTGAGCCGCGACGTACGCACGAGCAGCGCCGTGGAGCGACAATTCCCCTTCACGGCGGAGTCCGCGCTGGCGGTGGCGCTCGAGGGAGAGCGCGGCGCGCTGGGGGCGATGGGTGTTTTCAGCGCCAAGGGCAGCCCGGCGCTGGGCGACGAAGACACGGGCTTGCTGCGGCTGATGGCGGCGAACGTGTCCACGGCCGTGCGCCTCTTCAACGCCAACACCGTGCGCGAGCGCGAGGAACGGCTGAGCTCGATCGGGCGGCTCCTGTCGCAGGTGATCCACGATTTCAAGACGCCGATGACCGTGATCAGCGGCTACGCGCAGCTCATGGCCGAGGCGGAGGATCGCGCCGTCCGCCAGGAACACACCGAGGAGATCCTGCGCCAGTTCGACGTGCTGACGGCGATGCAGCGCGAAGTGCTCGAGTTCGCGCGCGGTGAGCGCACCATCTTCATCCGCCGCGTGTACCTGAAAAAGTTCTTTAGCGATTTCGAACGTCAGGTCAGGCTCGAGATCGACGGTCAACCGATCGAGCTCGAGCTGCAGGTAGACGGCAAGGTGGTGGCTCGCTTCGACGAGGGTCGCATGGCCCGGGCGATCCACAACCTGGTGCGCAACGCGATGGAAGCGATGCTGCCCAAGGGCGGCAAGCTCACGCTCGGCGCGAACATGCAGGACGGCGAGCTCTCGATCCGAGTGGGCGACACCGGCCCGGGCATCCCCAAGGAAATCGAGGGCAAGCTCTTCCAGTCGTTCGTGACCATGGGCAAGGAAGGGGGCACCGGGCTCGGTCTCGCGATCGTCAAGAAGATCGTCGACGAGCACGGCGGCCGCGTATCGTTTCAGTCGTCCGCTCAGGGGGCCACGTTCGAGCTCCGGCTGCCGCAGCCCACGCAGGGCGACAAGGCGGGAGACGGGCCCGACGGGCTCGGCGAGAGCAGGGCATGACCGTTCGTCTGCCGCTCGCGGAGACGCACGCGCGCGAGCTCGAGACCTGCGGCTACTGTCCGAAGCTCTGCCGCGCGACTTGCAGCGTGTCCAACGCGGAGCCCAACGAGTCGCTGACGCCCTGGGGCAAGATGTCGCTCGCCTGGCTCTCGGCGCGGGGCCTCTTGCCCCGTGAGCAGTCGCTGATGCAGACGGCGTGGGCCTGCTGCGGCTGCCTCGCCTGCAGCGACTTTTGCAAGCTCGAGAATCCGGTCGCTTCGACACTCGTGGCAGCGCGCGCCGAATACCGCGAGCTCGGTCATGTCCCCCCTCTGGTCGAGCGGAGCTACGCGAAGTTTCGTGCCTTCATGGACGCCCTGCCCAAGGCTGCGGCGACCAAGGCGGACACGGTGCTGGTCGTCGGTTGCTCTTACAGTCGGCACTTCCCCGACGTGGCCGGCGCGGCGATCGAGGCCGCCAGCGGACTGCTCGGCCCGGTCGAGCCGTGGCTCGAGTGTTGCGGGCTATTTCCTCGCCAGGCCGGTGACGCCGCGGCAGGCGACGCCGCGCGCGAGCGACTCCTGCAGCGCAGCAAGGGCCGGCGGCTCGTGGCCGTGGACGCGGGCTGCGCGCTCGAGCTCGGCGTGCCCACGCTGCTCGAGCTGGCGGCCGAGCGCTCGCAGCGCCTCGGGCAGGTCGCGTCGCTCAGCCACGAAGAAAAGGTCCGCTATCACGAGCCCTGCCGTCTCTCGCGCGGAGGTCGCGATCCGAGCGCCCCGCGCGCCGTGCTGCGCCAGGCGCTCGGACGAGAACCCGACGAGTTCGAGCGGCGCGGCAGAGAGAGCGCGTGCTCCGGCGCGGGCGGGCTCTTGCCGCTCAGCTACCCCGATGTTTCCGCGCGCATCGCGGACGAACGCTTGCGCGAGCACGAGGCGCTGGGGGGCGGCGTGATCGTCACGGCTTGCGCCTCGAGCCTGCGCCAGTTCCGCTCGCGCGGTGCACGGGCGCTGGACCTGAGCACTGTGATCGCCGAGAGCCTGGCGGCCGCTTCTGGGCGCTGACGTATGCCGGAGCCCAAGAACAGACGCAGCGTCGCGAGCCGGGTGCTCGCTTCGTATCTGATCATCATGGTGGCGTTCGTGCTCGTGGCCGGCTTCAGCGTACTGGCCCAGCAGCGCTCGGCCGAAGAGACGCACTTGATGCGCTCCGGCTACTTCCCGCTGGCCCTGGCCGTGCGCGATCTCGTCGCACGCCAGGACACCTGGAACTCGCAGCTCAACCACAGCACCGCGGCCGAGAACCCCGCCGACATCCGTGTCTGGTTCGACTTTGCACTGCGCATCGGGCGGCCCAAGACCTTTGCCGGCGTTCGCGCCGCGATCGACGGCGCCTTCGGCGCGTCGGAAGACGAAGCGGCGCGACGCGCGCGCGAAGAGCTGATGCACGAGACCAGCAGCATCGAGCAGGATCTGGCCGATGACGCCGAGCTCTTGTCGCGTCTGTTCGAGGCGCTGGACGAGAACGATCTGGCGCTGGCCGAACGCCTGCGCGACGACCTCGTGACACGGGGTTCGCAGGCGTCCCGCCGGCTGAGAACGCTCGAGCAGCGCGTCGAAAGGCACGTGGATACCCTGCTCGATCGGGCGCGCGCGAGAGAGCGCCTGGCCATCCGGCTCCTGGTCGCGCTCTCGGCGCTGACCTTGCTGGTCGGTGTGATCATGGCGCTGTACGCGCGACGCGTGCTCGCACCGCTGGCCCTGGTCACCGAGCGCGCCAAGGCCGTGGCCCGCGGCGATCTCGAGCCGCGGCCAGCGATCAATTCCCAGGACGAGATCGGAGAGCTGTCGGCGACGTTCGAGGGCATGGTCAGCGCCATCGCTCGCGCCAACGAGCAGCTGGTGGCGGCCGAACGTCTTGCCACGATCGGCAAGATGGCCGCGCACGTCACGCACGAGATCCGAAACCCGCTCTCGTCGATCGCGCTGAACCTGGAGCTCCTGGAGGACGAGCTCGCGTCCGTCGCGGACGCCAAGGAGGGTCGCGTCCTGCTCACCGCGATCGAGAAGGAGGTCGAGCGTCTGAGCGCGCTGTCGCAGCAGTACCTGACCTTCGCCCGTCGCCAGCCGCTCGAATTCGAGAGCGAGGAGGTAGGTGAGATCGTGCGTGAGGCGGTGGACTTCGTGAAGCGCGAGTTCGAGCATCACGAAATCGAGCTAACGCTGGAGCTCGACCCAGACCTGCCGCGAGCGCGGGCCGACGAGGGGCAGCTGAAACAGGCGGTCTTCAACCTCCTGCGCAACGCGCGCGAGGCCATGCCTGGCGGCGGGTGCGTGACCGTGACCGTGAAACGCGCGATCGGCGGCGGGGTCGACGTCATGATCGACGACGAGGGCGTCGGCATCGACGAGCAGGCGCGCGCGCGCTTGTTCGAGCCATTCTTCACCACCAAGTCACACGGGACCGGCCTGGGCCTGGCCATTACCCGCCAGATCGTGGAGGCGCATTCCGGGACCATCGCTTGTGAGGCCGGACCGTCGGGAAGAGGAACTCGCGTCTGGATCCACTTGCCCCCGGAAGAGGCGGGCTCGCAGCAGGCTCCCCCCCGCGCGGAATCGTCTATACTCCCAGGCCGGCCATGACCGAGCTCGTCACGATCGTGCTCGCCTCTACCAACCCAGGCAAGGTGGCGGAGCTGCGGGCGCTGTTCGCCGATCTTCCCGTGCAGCTGCTCAGCGTCACCGACGTCCTGGGCGAGCCGCTCAGTGTCAGCGAGGACGGCCTGACGTTCGAGCAGAACGCCGCCATCAAGGCCAAGGCCGTCTGCTCGGCCACGCGCATGCTGGCGCTGGCCGACGACAGCGGGCTCGAGGTCGAGGCGCTCGGCGGGCGGCCGGGCGTGCGCTCGGCGCGCTACGCGAGCGAGCGGGCCACCGACGCCGAGAACAACGCAGCCCTGCTGCGCGAGCTCGAAGACGTCGAGGATCGTTCACGAGCCGCGCGTTTTCGCTGCGTCCTCGCGCTGGTCAGCCCCTGGCGAGACGGCCAGGTCCAGGTCGCCGAAGGCACCTGCGAGGGTGCGATCGCCCGAGCGCCGCGCGGCAGTGGTGGCTTCGGCTACGACCCGCTGTTCATCGTGCCGGACTTCGAAGGCCGCGCCATGGCCGAGCTCAGCGAAGACGAAAAGAACAGCATCAGCCACCGCGCCCGCGCCGCCCGCGCTCTCAAGCCTATGTTGATTCGGGCGCTGAACGAGCACCTGGACGAAGTAGAGCGGATCGCGGGCTGATTCGTGTTGAGGGCTTCGCCCTCCTGCTCAGCGGGCTTCGCCCTCCTGCTCAGCGGGCTTCGCCCGCTTCGCGTTTGTTTCTAATTTTGCGTTTCGGCGGCCTGTGGCGTTTGGCCTTCCGGATGTTCTGAGAGCAAGCCGCGCCTGTTCGGTCAGTTTGTCGTGGCTTCTGTCTCAGTCGCGGATCGAGATCTGCTTGTGCCCTCAGGATTGATCGGAAGTCTTCGCTGCACGCCAGGCCTCTACGGCGATGGAAAATGTGGCGAACCCGGCCCAGATGGTTTGCCACCCGGGTGGGCCGTTCTGTTTGAGGTGACCTCCGAGTCCAGCGATGGCGCAGAGGG
>DATLIL010001192.1:0-6179 GCA_035539475.1 Polyangiaceae bacterium | reverse complement strand
GGGCGGGCTCGGGGCTGGTGCGGCACTCGAAGCAGCCGGCGCTGCCGACGGGGGCGGCGCCGCAACGACCTCGGTGGTCTGGTCCGTCTTGGGTTGCGCGGTCGGATTGGCGGCGACGATGGGCAGCGGAGCCGGAGTGGGCGTGGTGGGCAGAGCCGCCGCGGTAGTTTCAGCGGCAGGCGGCGTCTTCAGCACCTTGGCCACGACCAAGCCGCCCACGGCGAGGACGACCAGCGCGCCAAACATCCCCGCCAAGATGGCGCCGGTCTTGGACTTGGACGACGTCTGCGTCGAAGACGTCGAAGAGACGGGCATGCCCGTCACCTGCGCCGCCTGCAAATTCGCCGACAGCGGCGTGGTGGCCGAGTTCACGATCGCCGAGTACGGGCCGCTCTGCATCGACGGCGGCATGATCGCCATCTCGCCGGTGCGCACGCTGAGACCGCAGACCGCCGCCAGCGACTGCGCGAGCTCCTGAGCGCTCTGAAAGCGGTGCTCGGGCTCGCGCATGAGCGCCTTGTGCAGCCAGGCGTCGAACCCCGGAGGCACATCGGGAGCTACCTGCGAGGGCACGGGGATCGGCGCCGTGCAGAGCTTGACCAGGAGGTCACCGATCGCCTCGCCTTCGAACGGCAGTGAGCCGACGACGCAGCGGTAAGCGATGACGCCCATCGACCACAGGTCGGAGCGAGCATCGACAGAGCGCAGGCCACGCGCCTGCTCGGGGCTCATGTAATAGGGCGTGCCGAGCACGGAGCCCGTGCGCGTCGCGCTGGACGAGCCGGACGCGGACGCGTTGGTGAACTTGGCGATGCCGAAGTCGACCACCTTGGCGATGTCGGCACCGTCTTCGTCGTCCCAGACGAGAAAGATGTTCTCGGGCTTGAGGTCGCGGTGGACGATCTTGGCGGCGTGCGCCTTGGCCAGCGCACGGCTGACCTGATTGACGATGCGCGCCGTGTCCTTCGGATGCAGGCGGCCGACGCGATCGAGGCGCTTGTCGAGCGGCTCACCCTCGAGGAACTCCATCACGATGAAGGGGCGACCGTCGTCCATGACGCCGTGGTCGTAGACCTCCACCACGTGTTTGCTCTTGAGCGTGGCGGCGGCGCGAGCCTCGTTCTCGAAGCGCTGTCGCGCCTCGGGGCTGTTGACGTGCTCCGACTCGATGAACTTGACGGCGACGCGCGTCCCGAGCGTGGAGTGGACACCTTCCCACACCGAGCCCATACCGCCGCGGCCGAGCAAGCGACTCAGCCGGTACTTGCCGGCAACCAGCGTGCGAGAAACGTCCTCCGCTTCCACCTTGTCGAACTAGCCTAGTAGGAAGAGCGCTGAAACGCCAGAGCGGCTCATGGTCATTACGTCGACTGCTCCGTGGCAACGACACCGACGGAACGAGTGAGACAACACCAGATACGCATGTCTCACCGAAACGATCCCCGCGGAGTGCCCTAAAGACCGCAAGTAGGCGGAGGTGGCATACCGAACTCCGCCTACGGCGAAATCTGGGTTATGCCAGCGCCATGGCCACCGAGCTCTTCCCTGCGGCGTCCCCGGACGTCCTCTATCTGCTCGACCTCAGCGGGTTCGTGCTCAGGGCCTACCACGCGATCCAGAGCAGCCTGACCAGCCCGACGGGTGAGCCTACGCAGGCCGTCTACATCACCAACAACATGCTCGAGCGCGTGGTGCGAGAGAAGCAACCCGCCCTGCTCTCGGTGGCCATGGATTCGGGCCGTGAAACCTTCCGGAAGGAGATCTACCCGGAGTACAAGGCCAACCGGCCGCCGTCCCCCGCCGACCTGAGCCAGCAGATGCAGCGCTGCCGGCAGATCGTGGACGCCTTCCGGATTCCGGTGATGAAACAGGAGGGCGTCGAGGCCGACGATCTGATCGCCTCGGCCGTGGCCTGCGCCCGCAAGCAACGCCTGAAGGTGGTGATCGTCGCCTCCGACAAGGACCTGATGCAGCTCGTCGGCGACGACGTGCTGATGTGGGACACGATGCGCGACAAGGTCATCGGTCCCGCCGAGGTCGAGGAGCGCTTCGGCGTGAAAGTGTCGCAGATGGGCGATCTGCTCTCCCTCATGGGGGACACCTCCGACAACATTCCGGGCGTCCCGTCCGTGGGCCCGAAGACGGCGCGCGAGCTCTTGAACGAGTTCGGTTCGCTCGACGGCATCTACGCCGGACTCGAGCAGGTCAAGAAGAAGGGCGTGCGCGAGGCGCTGGCCAAGAACAAGGACGGCGCCTACATCAGCCGCAAGCTGGTCGAGCTCAAGCTCGACTGCCCGATCGAGTTCGACGTCGAGCGCCTGCGCCGTGGTCCGCGCGACGTGCCGCGGCTCAAGGAGCTCTACACGGAGCTCGGCTTTCACAACAAGCTGCCTCAGCTCGAGGCGGAGCTCGCGCAGGGCGCCGCTCCCCCTCCCTCGGCGGCTCCCGCGCCGCCGGCGATCGTTGCCGAGTATCGCGTGGTGACCGACGTCGCCGAGCTCGAGCGCTTCGTGCAGACCGCGCGCGAGGCGGGGCGGCTCGGCGTCGACGTGGCCACCGACCTCGGCGACGCGCACCGCGGCTTCGTGGTGGGCATCGGCCTCTCGATCGAGCCCGGCCGCGGCGTCTACGTCCCGATCGGCCACCGCTACATCGGCGCCCCCAAGCAGCTCGCCCAAGCCGACGTGTTCGCGCTGCTCGGGCCGCTGCTGGCCACGCCCGAGGTCAAGAAGTACGGCCTCGACTTGAAAGAGGCCGGCGTCATTCTGGCGCGCGTCGGCGTTCGCTTCGAGGGGTTCGAGTTCGACGGCAAGCTCGCGGCCTACCTGCTCGACCCGGAGGCGCGCCACGACCGCGAAGCCCTGGCCAAGGGTGAGCTCGGCGTCGACAGCAAGACGCGCGACGAGCTGCTCAAGCAGGGTCGTGGGCCGCGGCTCGGCTTCGATCAGCTCACCGTCGAGCAGGCCGCCGATTTCAGCGCGGCCAGCGCCGACTTCGCCGTGCGTCTGGCCGAGCGGCTCCGGCCGCGCCTGGTCGAGGCGGGTCTCGAGCAGATCTACGACGAGATCGAGCTGCCGCTGGCGCGCCTGCTGGTCGACCTCGAACAGAGCGGCGTCAAGGTCGACACCAGCGTGCTGGCCGCGCTCGGCAGCGACTGCGAGCGCGAGCTCACGCGGCTCGAGCAGGAGGCGCATCGCATCGTCGGGCGCGCGTTCAACGTCAACTCGCCGCGCCAGCTCGAGACCATTCTCTTCGACGAGCTCGGGCTCAAGCCGATCAAGCGCACCAAGACCTCGCGCTCGACGGACGCCGCCACGCTCGAAGCGCTCAGCGAGCAGCACGAGCTGCCTGCGGTGATCCTCGAACAACGCCAGGTCGCCAAGCTCAAGGGCACCTACATCGACGCGCTACCGACCCTGCTCAGCAAAGAAGACGGCCGCATCCACACCACCTGGGAGCAGGCCATCGCCGCCACCGGCCGGCTGTCGTCGTCGGATCCGAACCTGCAGAACATCCCGATCCGTACCGAGCTCGGCCGCAAGATCCGTGCGGCGTTCGTGCCGCCGTCCGGTCACGTGCTGGTCAGCGCCGATTACTCGCAGATCGAGCTCAGGGTGCTGGCGCACCTGTCGCAAGACCCCGTTCTGCTCGACGCCTTCAACACCGGCCAGGACATCCACCTGCGCACGGCCATGGAGATCTTCGGCGTCACGCCGGAGACCGTGACCCGCGAGCACCGCACGCGGGCCAAGGCCGTCAACTTCGGCGTGATCTACGGCCAGGGCGAGAGCGGTCTGTCCAAGGCCCTCGGCATCAAGCGCACCGAGGCCGCCGAGTTCATTGCGGCCTACTACCGCCGCTACGAAGGCGTACGACGCTTCATGAGCGAGACGCTCGAGCGAGCGCGCACGGGCGAGACCGTCAAGAGCGCGCTCGGCCGCCGGCGCCTCTTGCCCGCGATCCGCAGCGCCAATCGTTCCGAGCGCCTGGCTGCAGAGCGCATCGCGATGAACATGCCGATCCAGGGCACCGCCGCCGACATCTTGAAGCTCGCCATGCTGGCGCTGCGCAAGCCGGTCACGCCGGGCACGCGCATGATCTTGACGGTGCACGACGAGCTCGTGTTCGAGGTGCCGGAGGCCGAGGTCGCCGAGGCCGAGCAGAAGATCAGACACGCCATGCAGACCGTCTATCCGCTCGACGTCCCGCTCGTGGTCGACGTCGGCCACGGTGCCAACTGGAACGACGCCCATTGACCTTCCGGCGCGTGGCCAGCGAGGCCGAGCTCCGCCCGGATAAGCCTCACGGGGTGACGATCGACGGCGTCGATCTCGTGCTGGTCTGCCCCCGAGGTAAGAGCCCACGCGCCTTCGACGGCCACTGTCCGCATCAGGGTACGCTGCTGGCCGAAGGAGAAATCGTGGGCGGCGATCTGGTCTGCCGAGCCCACGGCTGGCGCTTCGATGTGCAGTCGGGGGAAAGACGCGGCGAGCCGCGCACCTGTCTGCGCGCCTACCCGACGCGCCTCGAAAACGGAGAGGTGTTGGTCGACCTCGGAACGGCGCGACGCGTGGAGCCCGCGGCGCAGAGACCAACGCGCCCCCTGGCGGACGTGCCCGGTCCACGCGGCTGGCCGCTGCTCGGAAACCTGCCTCAGGTGCAGGCCTCGCGACTGCACGAAGACCTCGAGCGCTGGGCGCGCGAGTTCGGAGTGCTCTACCAGCTCAGGCTCGGCCCCGGCCGGCTGCTGGTGGTGAGCGACGCCGAGCTCAGTGAGACCTTGCTGCGCTCGCGGCCCCAATCCCTGCAACGGACCGTGGGACTCAAGGCGCTCTTCGCCGAAGTCGGCGCCGCGGGTCTCTTCTCCGCCGAGGGCGACGCGTGGCGCGCCCAGCGCCGGCTGGTGATGGAAGCGCTGAGCGCCCGCAACCTGCGCACCTTCTTCCCGACGCTGCGCCGCGTCGCCGAGCGCTTGCGCGGGCGCTGGGTCAAGGCCGCGGCGGCCGGCAGTGTGATGGAGATCAAGGACGAGCTGATGCGCTTCACCGTGGACGTCACCACGGCGCTCGCCTTCGCGCTCGACACCAACACCATCGAAGGCGGCGACGACGTGGTGCAGCGCCACCTGGCGCACATCTTTCCAGCCGTGAATCGCCGTGGCCTGGCCATGTTTCCGTACTGGCGCTACGTGCGGCTGCCCGCCGATCGCGCCCTCGATCGCGCGCTCGGCGAGCTCCGGCGCTTTCAGAGCGACCTCCTGGAAACGACGCGAGCGCGCCTGGCGAAGTCAGGCAGCACCGAAGCGACCAACCTGGTCGAGGCCATGCTCCTGGCGCGCGACGAGTCCGGTCGTCCTTTCAGCGACGAGGTCATCTTCGGCAACACGCTGACCATGCTGCTGGCCGGAGAAGACACGACCGCCAACTCCACCGCGTGGATGCTCCACTACCTGTGTGACCGTCCGGACGTCGTCGAGCGAGCCCGCACCGAGATCGATCAGGTGCTCGCTGGAGAGTCCACGCTGCCGAGCTACGAAGCGGCGAGCGACCTGCCCTGGCTCGACGCCATTGCCAGCGAGGCCATGCGCCTCAGACCGGTCGCTCCCATCATCGGGCTCTCGACGATTGACGACATGCTCGTCGGCGACGTGACGGTGCCGGCCAAGACGGACATGCTGGTGCTCACGCGCCCGCCCGCGCTCGACGCGCGAAACTTTCACGAGCCCGAGCGCTTCGAGCCCGCGCGCTGGTTACCCGGTGGCTCGGGCGCTCACGAGGCCAACGCCAGCAAGCCCTTCGGCTCCGGCCCGCGTACTTGCCCCGGTCGCAGCCTGGCGCTGCTCGAGATGCGCGTGCTCCTGGCCACGCTGCTCGCCCACTTCGACGTCGAGCGCGTGGGCCCACGCGAGGCCGTACGCGAGCGCTTCTCGTTCACCATGCTGCCCGAGGAGCTCCGCGTGCGCCTGCGGCCACGCGCCGGGAGCTGAAGGGCCCTGCCGGACAAAAGCCTGCTCCGTGTCCGGCCCCTGCCCCGATCCGTTGAGCGTCGCGAGAAAAATTCTCGGATTGATCGCCTGCGCCGTGCGTCGTAGATCCGGCCATCATGGGTAATGGTTTGAACATTCGTCCTGACGGAGCACTCGACATCGTATCGCTCGGCGCGCTCGTGCATCGCCTCGA
>DATLIL010001191.1:0-1854 GCA_035539475.1 Polyangiaceae bacterium | reverse complement strand
CTCCACGGTGTCGGTCAGCAGCGCCACGGGCGGCAGCCCCGAGCCGGAAGTGATGAGCCCCGCGGGTGCCCCTGGCGCCTCGGGCGCCGCCGGCGAGTCGTGCGCAGGAGCCGCGGGTGAGGCAGCGGGCGGGGGAGGCTCTGGCGCTGTCGTCATCACCACGGTGTGCGAGCCCAACCTGCTTGCCTGCTTCGACGCCGAGGCGCAGTGCGGGGCAGTCGACGACGGCTGCGGTCAGCCTCTCGACTGCGGGCCATGCTTTTGGTGGTTCGAGACGTGCACGGACAACCAGTGCGTCGTTTTAGATAGTGAATACGGATAGTTGCACGCCAAGTTGCACGTACCGTGGCTAGCGACTACGTTTTCGCCCCCATGGCTCGCGTCACCGTTGAAGATTGTCTGGAGAAGGAAGAGAACCGATTCGCCCTCGTGGTGCTCGCTTCCTCTCGTGCCCGTTCGCTCATGAAGGGCAACCCGTCGCTGGTGAACGCGAAGAACAAGCCGCTCGTGATCAGCTTGCGCGAGATCGCTGCCGGCAAGGTGCGCTTCAACCGCCCCACGAACGACGCGGTGCTCGAGTACATCACCGAGCTCGGCCGCGCGAACTACTGACCCCTTCGCTCAGCGAAGGGTCGCATGGCGAAGATCAAGTCGTTCGGTCGTGCGGGTGATGCCGGCGCGACCGGCCACTACGACGATCCGCTGTACTACACGAAGACGTACAAGGATCGGACGCACGACGTCGACTACTACGTGAAGCTCGCGCGGCGCTCGAAGGGGCCCGTGCTCGAGTACGGCATCGGCAACGGGCGCGTGGGACTGGCCATCGCTCGCGCCGGCATCAAAGTGACCGGCGTAGACCTGTCGCAGCCCATGCTGGACAGCCTGGCCGAGCAGCTCGAGACGGCGCCGAAGCAGCTGCGTTCACGCGTGACGTTCCACCACGGAGACATGCGCGAGCTCGAGCTGGGCGAGCGCTTCCCGCTGGTCATCGCGCCCTTCAACTGCGTGCTGCACCTGTACACGCGACCCGACATGGAAGCGTTCCTGGCGCGCGTGCGCGGGCACCTCGCTCCGGGCGGGCGTTTCGTGTTCGACTTCTCGGTCCCACACGGCGAGGACCTGTGTCGCGATCCAGAGAAGTCGTTCGGAGCCCCGCGCATCCGTCACCCCACGACGGGAGAGCTGACGCGCTACGCGGAGCGCTTCGAGTACGATCGGCTGCGCCAGCTGCTCTTGATCCAGATGGACTTCATGCCCGAAGGCAAGAGCAAGCCCTGGACGGTGCCGCTCACGCACCGGCAGTACTTCCCGCGCGAGATGGAAGCCTTGCTGCACTACAACGGCTTCAGCGACATCTTCTTCACCGCTGATTTCACCGACGATCCCGCGGATCAACACGTCGATTCGATGATCGTGAGCTGCAGCGTCGCCTGAGGGCGCCGAGCCGCCCCCGGCGCTTTTGCCGGAAAATTTGCGGCAGGCCCTTGCGAGGTCGGCTAGCGGCGCTTAGCTTGAGCAGCCGGCAATGGCCACCGATCTATACAAGGAGCTGGGCGTCGCGAAGTCCGCCAGCGCCGACGAGATCAAGAAGGTTTACAAGAAGCTCGCCGGCCAGCTGCACCCTGACAGGAATCCTGGCGACCAGAAGGTCGAAGCACGATTCAAGGCGGTCAACCGCGCTTACCAGGTGCTGAGCGATCCGGACAAGCGGCGTCTCTACGACGAGTTCGGAGAAGAGTCGCTGCGCGAGGGCTTCAACGCTGCCGCTACGCGCGCTTATCGCAACGCTGCGCAAGCGGCCGGCGCTCGCCGGGCCGGCGGCGGACGCATCCATTTTCCGGACGATTTTTC
>DATLIL010001190.1:0-2448 GCA_035539475.1 Polyangiaceae bacterium | reverse complement strand
CGGCTGTAGCGGCAGCACTACCCCACCTGGCCCCGCGGGTTCCGCCGGAAACACCGGTTCCGGAGGCAGCGCCGGGAGTGGCGGCGGGAGTAGCGGCAGCAGCGGTTCGGGAGGCGGTGCGTCGCTCCTGCTCGACGGCGCTCCATGCACCGTGGCCGACGCGTGCGCGAGCGGCGCCTGCACAGGCGGCGTGTGCACCCCGGCCGGGACGAGCGGTAGCGGCGGCGGCGCTGGCACCGACGCGGGCGGCTCCGGAGGCATGTCCGGCTCGGGCGGCAGCGCGGGCGGCGCCGGCGAAAATCTGAAGACGGGTCAGAGCGCTGGCTGCGGCATGCAGAAGCTCGAGCCGCCGGGTGATTACGTGGAGCACCCGATCACGGTCACGGGCGTCGATGCCGTCGAGTATCCGGACGACGTCAACCGCCGCTACTTCACCAAGATCCCGGAGGGCTACACCGAGGGCACGCCGTGGCCGCTCGTCTTCTACGGACCGGGCTGCGGTGGCAGTGGCAACTCCGAGGGCACACCGCTCGACGGCGCCATCGCCGGCAAGGCCATCCTCGTCTTCTTGAGCTACACGGACGGCTGCTTCAAGACGGGTGGTGGGGCAGCTTCCCCAGAGATCCCCTACTTCGAGCAGGTGCTCAACGAGATCGAAGCCAACTACTGCGTCGACAAGAGCAAGATCTTCGTCTCGGGCTACAGCAGCGGCGGCTGGCTCACCAACCTGCTCTCCTGCACCCACAGTGATCGAATCCGCGGCATCGGCACCGCCGCGGGCGGTCTGGGCTCGAGCCACCCCCCGTGCGTGGACAGCGGCGTGGCCGCCATCATGCACGCCGGCACGATGGACGACGCCAACCCCATCGTGAACATCGACGAGGACAGCGGCATCGACGAGGGCTCGGGCGCCGCCCGCGACCGCCTGCTGATGCTCAACGGCTGCGACATGACCTCGGCGAACTGGGACCCGCAGTGGGGATTTTGCAGCCTCTACTCGGGGTGCGACAACGGCAACGACGTGGTCTGGTGCGAAGAAGACACCGGCCACTCGAACGGCGGCAGCGTGAGCGCCCAGGGCTGGTGGAAATTCTGGTCAGCCCTGCCCTAGGACTCGCCTTCCTGATTTGGGCTAGATTGACTGGTTCGGGACCCGAACCATGTCGAAAGCCAAAGTCTTGTGCGCACTGCTGCTGGTCTGCTGCGCCGAGGGCGGCACCGAGCAGGCGAAGAGCGGCGACTCGAGCAGCCTCAACGGCCTGCTGAAGGAGCACGGCGACCTTACCCAAGCTCTGGCCGCCGTGCCCGCGAGTGAACGCGAAGAGTGCGAGCTCCACTCCGGCGACTGCCTGGTGCTCGTGCGCGAGCGACGTGAAAAGCTCGTCGCGAGTCACGGCCTGAGCTCGTGCCCCGGCAACGGCGAGGACTGTCTCTTCACCCAGCTCGAGGGCAAGGGGAAGCAGTCCGAGGTCAGCGAGTACGTCACGTTCAAGAACTGGTGCATGAAAGAGGTCCTCGGCTGCACCGACAAGGCCGGTGCTCAGGCCAAGACCCGCAGCACGGAAGAGAAGGCCCAGAAGCGGCTGCAGAAGATCGAGCTCTCCCCCTCGGCCCTCGCGGCCGGGAATGAGGTCGAGACGGGGCGCCAGCGCGTGGACTACCTGCGCAAGACCTTGCCGCCCAAGGCCGGCGAAGGCGTCTGCGAGCTCAGCGACGTCGCGAGCTGCCAGAAGCAGGTCGAACAACAACAGAAGGACTTCTCCGCCACGCTCACTGCGGACGATTTCGACGAGCCCAAGGCCGTGGAGGCCTACACGGCGATCAAGCGCTCCGAGGCGGCTTGCTTCGAGCCGGAGCTCAAGTGCCTCTCCGACGCTCTTAACCCCTACGGAATGTTTCCAGAGTCACGCAAGCTGCTGGAGCAGAACTTCACACGCATTGCCGAGCGCCAGAAGCTCGTCGCCAGCGCCGCCCCCGACGCGGAGCTGGCCTGCGTCGCGGATCTCGAAGCGGAACAGACGCCCGCCATCGAGGCAGCGTTCAAGGAGTATTCGCGCAAGCCGATCCTCTTCAACCGCATGCGTTTGGAGAAGACCTACATCTCCCTCCATGAAGCGCAGATCGCTTGCCTGACGAAGAAAGCCAAGGCCGCGCCGCCACCCGGCGAAGGCAAAGTCATCGAGCTCGACTGATTGGGTTCTCGTCAGGGAATTGAGAGGAATGCGCCAGGGACCGGCTGGCCGTACCCGTAAGATACGAGGATGCTGCACAGGGGCATTCACGTCCTTGGTTCTCTCTTTGTCGGTGGCTTATTGGCGGCGGCCTGTTCCGCGGGGAAAGCGGGCCCCGGGGGCAACAAAGGCGGCCCCAGCGGCAACACGGGCGCGACCGGCGGCACCATCGTCGTCAGCGGTGGAACGGCGGGCACGACCAGCATCGGCGGCCTCG